>DASVDQ010000150.1 GCA_036381035.1 Trueperaceae bacterium
CGAGCTGGTCGCCGCCGCCCCCTGAGGCGCCGGCGGCCCCATGCGACCCGCGGCTCGCCTCGGCGCCGCCCCGGTGGCCTACGGGAGCACCTCCAGCTCGCCCTGCATGTCGGTGGTGGCGCGCGGGCCTTCCTCGTCCACGTAGACGTTCATCTCGCAACGCACGCCGAAGTCGTCGAAGTAGACGCCCGGCTCGATCGTGAACCCCAGGCCCGGCCGCAGGAGGCGCTCGTCGCGGGTCTCGTAGGAGTCGAGGTGGGCGGCCGAGCCGTGCGCCGAGGACGAGCCGAGGCTGTGGCCGGTGCGGTGCTTGAACGCCTCGCCGTACCCCGCCGCCTCGAGCACCCCGCGCGCCGCGCGGTCGACCTCGGCGCCGGTGGGCCAGCGGCCCGCGGCGTAGGCGTCGGCGACGCACCTGAAGGCCGCGTCCCGCGCCTCCTTGACGGCCGCGAAGGCGTCGGCCACCCGCCGGCTCGGCGGTCCGGCGTGGCCCATCCACGTCACGTCGGCGTAAGGCGCGCCCTCTTCCGGCAGGCGGCACCACAGGTCGACGAGCACGACCTCGCCCTCGCGCAGCTCCGCGTCCCCTTCGCCCGGGGTCGGCGCGTGGTGGGGGTCTCCGGCGTGCGCGCCGAAGCTGACGTTGGGCGCGTGGTCGAACACGCAGCCGGCCTGGTCGAAGACGTCGACGATCACGCGCTGCACCTCGGTCTCGGTCACCGTGCGGCCGAGGGCGAGCGCCTCGCCCATGAAGCCGAACGCCGCGTCCTTCGCGCGCAGCACGACGTCGGCCGCGCGCAGGTGCTGCTCCAGGCGCTCCTCGTCCCAGAGCTGCAGCACCTGGGCGACGTCGCCGGAGCTGACGACCTCGACCCCCAGCGCGCGCACGCGCTCGACGGTGCCGGCGTCCACGGTGCCGACGTAGGGGTTGTCGCCGTGCGGCGAGTACTCCATGGCCACGCGCCCCATGCCGGCCAGGGCCCGCCCCAGCTCGGCGTCGAGGCTCTCGCCGCTGGCGTAGACGCGCGTCTCGACGCCGCGGGCGCCGGAAAGCGTGCCGGCCTCGATGGCGTGCGCCAGGAGCACCGGCGTGCCCTCCCGCGGCACCGACAGGAACACGCGCCGCGAGCCGAGCCGCTCCCCGAGCAGCGCCCGCAGGAGGGGGCGCGCCACGGGGTTGGAGCCGCGGAAGTCGTAGACCAGCCACCCGTCGATCCCGGAGCGCCGGAGCTCGCTCTGGACGGCCTGCAGCTCGTTCATGGCGCGATGTTACAGCCGCGGACGCGCGCGTCCGCGCGCCTCACGGGGCGTCGGGGAGCGCGGCGCCAGGCGTTATGCTCGACCGTCCGCCCGGGGCGGGCCGTGGAGGGAGATGTGCGATCCATCGACAGGCAAGCCGTGCAGGCGGAGCTCGACCGGCGCGCCGAGTCGGACGTCTACCTGCACCTCGAGACGACCACCGGCTCGTACACCATCATGGGTCCCGAGAAGCGTCCCCCGGTGATCGCCTTCGTCCGCAACGCGCGCGTCAACTACGCCCGCGGCGTCGTCAAGGGCGAGGGACCCTACCGCGTGGGCCTCAAGCTGCAGGGCGGCTGGGTCTACGCCGACGGGCTCACCCACTTCGAGGTCAACGACCGCGACGAGCTGCTGCTGGCCGGCTACGACCCAGAGGGCCAGCTCACGGTGGCGCTGCAGGTATCGCGCACGCCGTTCAGGGAGGCCTGAGGTGGAGAGGAGTCCCGAGGTGGAACGGGAGGCCGCGGTGGAGGGGCAGCCCGCGGTGGAACGGGAGCGCGAGGCGGAGCGGCGCGAGCCGGAGCGCTTCGACCCCGCCGCGGAGCGCGGGCTGCTCGTCGTGCTCCCCCACCCCGACGACGAGACGTTCTCGACGGGCGGCACGCTGGCCCGCTGCGCCGACGCGGGGGTGCCAGCCACCTACCTCTGCGCCACCTACGGCGACATGGGCAGGCGCATGGGCAACCCGCCCTTCGCCAGCCGCGAGTCGCTGCGCGACATCCGCACGGCCGAGATGAGGGCGGCCGCCGCTGTGCTCGGCATCGACGTGGAGTTCATGGGCCTGCGCGACAAGTGCGTCGAGTTCGAGGACCCGCAGGAGCTGGCCGGGCGCATCCGCGAGGTCATCGCCCGGTTGCGGCCCAGCACCGTCATCACCTTCTACCCGGGCTACGGCGTGCACCCCGACCACGACGCCATCGGCCACGCCACCGTGCTGGCCGTGCGCGGCCTGCCGCGCGAGGAGCGGCCGCGCCTGCTGGGCGTCGCAGTGGGCGGCAAGAACAACCCGCGCTGGAGCTCGGAGGGCGGGGCGCTGGGCGACCCGCACGTGGTGAGCGACATCCGCGCCGTCTACCGGCGGAAGATCGGGGCGCTCAGGGAGCACCGCAGCCAGACCGCCACGCTCTTCGCCCAGTGGGAGAAGCTGTGGGACCCCGAGACGCTCGAGCCGAAGCCCGGGGCGCCCGAGCCCGACGAGCAGACGCTGGCGTGGCGCAAGCGCCTCACCGAGGAGGAGGGCTTCTACGCGATCGACCCCGACGCCCGCACCCTGCTCGAGTAGCGGGTCGCCGGGGTCGGATGCGGTCCGCCGCGGCCGGCGCCGTCGGCGCGACCGGTCGGGGTCGGCCGGGCGCCGCGGCCTCCGGTGACGACGCCCGGGGCGGCCCCCGCCGGACCCCGGCCACGCTCAGGCGTGTCCGGGTCCGGCGTCCTGCGTGCCTTCCTGCCGCGGCGGCTGCGGGGCGTGCGGCGCCTGCTCGACGTCGACCGTCGGCGGCGTGGCGGCCTGTCCGACGGGCTCGCGCGGCCCCGAGCGCGTCACCTTCACGCTCACGCCGAGTAGGCCGTTGGGGCGGAAGAGCATCGCGGCGCCGGCGGCGATGAGCAGCAGGGGCAGCACCCAGCCGCCGCCGTCGACGAGCGAGAGGAACGCCAGGAGCGCGAGGCCCGCGGCGGGCCAGACCGCCCACGGCTGCGGCTCGACCTCGAGGCGCGTGAGGGCGAAGAACGTCAGCGCCATGCCGGCGAGGAACAGCCAGCCGGGGGCGCCGCCGAAGAGACCGTCGAAGGACTCGACGAGGCCGAGCGTGCCCAGCGCGCCGGCCGGGATCAGCGCCCACCAGCGGGTCTTGTCCGCGTGCCAGTACACGGCGAAGGCGAGGCCGAGGGAGGCGAGGAAGGCGCCCTGGCCGAGTCCGAACGGCGCGATCGCGGCGACGGCGAGGCCGGCGAGCGGGTAGGCCGCCAGGCGCCAGGCGTCGCTGCCGCGGCGACGGCCCTCCGTGTAGGCGAAGTACGCCAGGCCGCCGAAGAGCAGGGCGCCGAGCAGGTCGGCGATGAACCTGAAGACCCCCAACGTACCGAGCAGCGCGACCACGCCGATCGCTATGAGCACGACCGCCGCGGTGGAGTTCCTATCCCTGGTCACGTTCAATGTCGCACCCTCCTTCTGCGCCGAGCCTAGTCGGGCGCGGCCCCGAGTCGTAGAGGAGGAAGTCGGGCGGCGTCACTGCCGGAGGGCGGGCGGGCTCCTCCGCCGAAAGTCGGACGCCCCGCCCGACGCGCCGGCTGTAGCCTTGTCGGGGTGACCCTATGGACAAGGTCCGCGTCCTGCTCGTAGACGACCACACGGTGGTGAGGAGGGGCCTCAGGCTCGCCTTCGGTCTCGAGGCCGACCTGGAGGTCGTCGGCGAGGCCGGGAACGGGCGCGAGGCGCTCGAGCTCGTCGAGCGCCTGCGGCCGGACGTCGTCGTCATGGACCTGCTCATGCCCGTGATGGACGGCGTGGAGGCCACGCGCGAGCTGAGGAGCCGCTTCCCCGACGTCGAGGTCGTGGCGCTCACGTCCGTGCTGGAGGACCGCCTCGTCGTCGACGTGATCGAGGCCGGCGCGGCCGGCTACATGCTCAAGGAGTCGCGCCCCGACGAGCTCTTCGAGGCCGTGCGGGCGGCGGCGCGCGGCGAGGTGCGCCTCGACCCGCGGGCGCAGGCGCGCCTCGTGCGCGAGGTGCGCGGCCCCAAGCTGCGCGAGCCCCTGACCGACCGCGAGTCCGAGGTGCTGGCCCTGGTGGCCAAGGGGCTGACGAACAAGGCCATCGCGCAGCGCCTCGACGTGGCCGAGGCCACGGTGAAGTCGCACGTCTCCAGCCTCCTCGCCAAGCTCGGCCTGAAGAGCCGCACCCAAGCGGCGCTGTTCGCCCTGCGCGAGGGGCTGGTCGACCGTGACGGCTGAGCCGCGGACGCCGACGGCCCGCCGGGGCCTCGCCGGCGCCCCGGAGCGGAGGGCAGGGCAGCCGTGAACGAGCTCGACCTGGGAGCGGGTAGCCGGGCCGCGGAGGACCACCTCGACCCGGGCCCGGCCGTGCCGTGGCGCCACCGCCTCTCGACCCGCCTCACGCTCCTGCTGCTCGGCGTCGTCGCCGTCCTCACCGTGGCGATGGGCGTGCTGCTGTGGCGCGCCCTGGTGCAGGTCGCGGGGCTGGGCGCCGGCGGCGAGGTCGAGCAGGGTCTCGGCGCCCTCGACGCGCGGGCGGCGGCGGCCGTGCTGCGCAGCACGCTGGTGAACCTCGTGGCGGTCGTGGCCGTCACCCTGGTGGCGGCGACGGCGTTCTCGCGCTCGCTCCTCGCCGACCCGCTGGCCCGGCTGACCGCGGCGACCAGGGCGTTCGCGTCCGGCGACAGGGGCGCCAGGGCGGGGCTGGCGAGCGCATCGGAGATCGGCCTGTTGGCGCGGTCGTTCGACTCGATGGCCGACGCCCTCTCCGCCGCCCACGACAGGCTCGAGGCGCGCGTCGCCGCCCGCACCGCCGAGCTGCGGGCGCTCCTCGAGCTCTCGAACACCATCGCCATCACCACGGACCTGGGGCCGCAGCTGCAGGCGGTCCTCCAGCGGCTCGTCGAGACCGGCTCGGCCGTCGCCGGCGAGGTCCTCGAGCTCGAGCCCGGCGGCCGTCTGCGCGCCGTGGCCTCCCTCGGCGAGGTGCCGGAGAGCCGCCTGGCCGTCGCCGAGGGCGAGCCGGCGCGTCCCGCGGCCTCGCGCATCGCCCAGGCGGCGGTCGTGGACGGCGACGCCCTGGCCCTGCCCCTGCGCGCTCGCGACGAGGTCGTCGGGGTCCTGCACGCCTACGCCCCGCCCGGGCGCGGCTGGGACGAGGAGCACCTCGACCTCGCCGCCGGCCTGGCGGCGCAGGCGGCGGTGGCCATCGAGAACGCCCGCCTCTACGAGCGCGCCAGGGGCCAGGCCGCCGACGAGGAGCGGCGCAGCCTGGCGCGCGAGCTGCACGACTCGGTGAGCCAGGCGATCTACGCCGTCGTGCTGTCGGCCCACACGGCCAGGCGCAAGCTCGAGGCGGACGACGCCGCGGGCGCCGGCGCGGCCCTGGACTCGGCGATCGAGCTGGCCGAGGGGGCGCTGGCCGAGATGCGCGCCCTGATCTTCGAGCTGAGGCCCGAGGCGCTGGCCGAGATCGGCCTGGTGGGAGCGCTGCGCCGGCAGCTCGACGGCCTGGAGCTGCGCCACGGCGTGCGCACCGAGGCCGAGCTGGGCGAGGAGCCCGACCTGCCGTTCGCCGCCAAGCAGGAGCTGCTGCGCGTGGTGCAGGAGGCCCTCCACAACGTCGCGAAGCACGCGCGGGCGAGCCTGGTGACGGCCAGCCTCCGCACCGCGGACGGCCGCGTCGTGATCGTCGTGAGGGACGACGGCGTGGGCTTCGACCCCGCGACGGCGAAGCCGGGGCATCTCGGTCTCACCACGATGCACGAGCGCGTCGCCGCCCTCGGCGGGAGCCTGCTGGTCGAGAGCGCGCCGGGCCAGGGCACGAGCGTGCGCGTCGAGGCGCCGCTGGTGGGCGCGGAGGTCGGGTCGTGAACCGCAGCCAGGTCGTCGGGGCCGCGCTGCTCGTCGTCGGCCTCATGGCGTTCGCCCCCGACAGGTTCACGGGGCCCGCCATACTGTGGGGCCTGGCGCTGGCCTTCTACGCCGCCTACCACCGGCGGCGCAGCACCTGGCCGCTCATCGCGTTCGGCGTCCTGGCCAGCGTCGCCGCGACGGCGACGGTGGACTCGGTCTTCCCGCGCTGGGACGGGGGCGTGGTGTTCGTGCTCGGCATGACGGCGACGTTCACGGCCGTCTACCTGCTGCCGCGCGAGCGCGGCGGCGCGCGCTGGGCGCTGTGGCCGGCGCTGGCCTGGGCGTTCATCACCCTGGCCGTGAACGACCCCTGGGGCGGGCTGGCACGCTGGGTCGTGCCGCTGGCGATGATCGGCGCCGGCGTCGTGTTCCTGGGCTGGTCGAAGGGCGGCCGGTGACGGCGCCGGACCGCGGCGGGGGCCGCTGAGGGCGCTGGAGCGGGGCTGGGGCGCCGCGGCCCGCCGCTCAGGGCCTCGGCGCGGCTGACCCCACGAGCTCCTCCAACGTCGCCACGTCGTGCAGCAGCGCGGCGAAGGCCCCGCGCGCCGCCTCCGGCGCGCCCTCGGCGAGGCCTCTGGCCTCGGCCAGCAGCGCGGCGGCCGCCTCCCGTCCCTCGACCCCCAGCGTGGGCGGCACCGCCGCCAGCAGCGCCCTCACCAGGTGCCAGCGGGCCGCCAGCGGCTCCCCTCCCTGCGCGGTGCCGGCCTCGACCGGCAGCGGACGCAGGACCCCCAGCGCCTCGCGCGCCAGGCCGTGCGCCAGGGACACCTCCTCGCGCCGCGCCGCGAGGCCGGCCGCCGCGTACAGGCTCGCGCCCAGCCAGACGGCCTCGCTGTCGGAGCGGTCCGCCAGGGACCGGCGCAGCTCGACTGACTCGCAGGCGAGCGCCCAGGCTGCGGAGAGGTCGCCCGCTAGCGCCCGCAGCTCGGCCACGCGCGCGAGCGCGTGGGCCAGCGCCCTGGTGACGCCGGGCGCTCCCGGCGCCGCGTCGTGGTGGCGTCGGGCGATCGCCAGGCGCTCCTCGAGGCGGTCCAGCGCCGCGGCCTCGTCGCCGCGGGCGTGGGCCACGTGGGCCGCCACGTCGAGGGCGTCCCTCAGCCCAGCCTCGACGACCGCGTCGCCGCCGCGGCCGAGGCGGGCGCGCAGCTCGCCCAGCGCGACCTCGACGAGGGCCTCGGCCTCCTCCCACTCCCCCGCCGACGCCCTCAGGCGGGCCAGCTCGACGCGCGCCGCGGCCAGGCGCGGCGGACCTTCTGGCCCGGGGTCGAGGGCCGCGATGCGCTCGACGATCGCCAGGGCGCCCTCGCGCAGCTCGGACGCGTACCCCACGTGGCCGCGCGACGCGTGCCACGCCGCCACGGTCTCGTGCACCCTGGCGAAGGCCTCCAGCACGCTCACGTCGTCGGCGGAGACCCGCGCTGCGGACTCCTCGACGACCTGCAGCGCCGCCCTCAGGGCCTCCCCGGCCCTGCCCTCGTCTCCCGCGTCCTCGTGGAAGGCGGCGACGTCGAGCAGGGCGTGCAGGTAGAGGGAGACCGTCCACTCGGTGACGGCGGCGTCGTAGGCGTCGCCGGCCAGGCGGAGCAGCCGCGCCAGGAGGGGCCGCCTGGCGACCGTGTCGCCGGCCTGCGCCAACGCGCCCTGCGCGTCGCGCAGCCACGAGAGGTCGCCGTCCTGGTCGTCACCGAGCGTCTCCAGGACCGCGGCCAGGCGGCGCGCCAGCGCGGCCGCCCCGTGGACGTCTCCGGCGGCGGCGGCGTCCCTCACCAGCCAGTGCAGGGCGGCCGCCGCGAACCTCGCGTCCTCCGGCCGCCCCTCGAAGGCCGCCGCGGCCGCTGCCATCGTCCCCCTCACGCTCGCCGGGTCGTCCGGCACGTCCAGCCGCCCCAGCAGGCACTCCCTCAGCAGGTCCGCGAGGGCCTCCCGGGCCTCGTCCTCGTCGAACCATCCTCGCAGCGCGTCGAGCGCGACGGTCCTGTAGACCCGCTGGGCGAAGGCGGCGCGCGTCTCGGCCAGCCGGGCGGTCATGGCGTGTGGGTCCGCGGACGCGCGCAGCGCCCGCTTCGTGACCGCCGGCTCGTCGGCGGCCAGCTCCCTCGCGACCTCCGCCACGAGCCAGTCCTCGAACTCCTGCCCCTGTAGCGCGGCCAGGGCCAGCGCGCGCTGCACGGCCTCCGGCGCCTCCTCGAAGCGGCGCGCGACCAGCTCCTCGAGCCTCGACCCGCGGCTCAGCAGCTCATCCAGCCCCCTCTCGGTGAGCTGCCCGGAGGGGTCCCTGCCCACGAAGAGCCCGCGTCCGCGCTGCGTGAGCGCGTAGCGCAGCAGCTCGTCGAGGACGCGGGGGTTGCCGCCCGCCCGCTCCAGCAGGGCGCGCTCCTGGGGCGGCGTGAGCCCGGGAAGCGCCCGCCGCAGCAGCGGCGCGAGGTCCTCCACGGGACCGAGCCCGATCACGTCCACGAGGCCCCGCCCTCGCCCGGCCAGCGCGGCGAGCGCGGCGCCGGCCGGGGACGCCGGCGTGTCGTCCGGCTCCGCCTCGCCGCCGGCGACCCGCCACTCGCGCTCCCAGTGCGTGACGAGCAGCAGGAGGGGCCAGCGGCCCGAGACCATGGCCCGCGTGAGCTCCTCCACGAAGGCCGTGACGCCGGGGTCGGCGTGGGAGAACTGCAGGTCGTCGAGGAGCACGACGGCCGGCACGCCCGCGCCCGCGCCGAAGAGCGTGCCGAGGTCGCTCGTCACCCGCTCGGCCAGCGAGGCGCGCCCGGCGCCGGCGACGGCCCCCAAGTCCAGCGGCGCGGCGTCGCGCCGCCACTCGTCGTGCAGGCCCTTGACCTCCAGGCCGATCTCGCCGACCTTCTTCAGCAGGCCGAGGAACGGCACCAGGTCGCCCACCACGTCGGCCGCGACGGCGCCGCCCAGGCGGGCCGCCCTCACCAGCCGACGGCGCCGGCGCTGCGCGCGGTGGAAGGGCTCGAGGTGGGGCACGAGGTACGGCTCCACGTGCCCCGCCAAGGCGCCGGACACCGCCTGGTTGTGCCCCCCGGGATCGGTGAGCCGCACGCCCCACCACAGGAAGGGGAGGTCCGCGGCGCCGTCGCAGGCCTCGACGGCCGGGTTCACCCTGAGGTTGTCGCCCTCGGCGCCGAGGGTGGCCGGCCAGTAGCCGGGCCCGCCCTGCTCGGCCGCGACCAGGCGGGCGTAGAGCTCCTGCGCCAGGCGCGTCTTGCCCAGCCCGGGCTCGGCGAGCAGCACCGCTACCCGCGGGCCCTCGCCGGCCTTGACGCGCTCCCAGTGGTGGAGCAGCCGGCCGAGCTCGTCCTCGCGGCCGGTGAAGGCGCCCGGGACGGTCGCTCCGTCGTTCGGCACCAGCAGAGGTTACAGCGTGACGCCCGCTCTCATTCTCGGGCGCTAATGTTCGGGACGTGGGAGCAGCGCCGCTCGGAGGGGACCGACCCGTCACGCTACACACGCTCACCGACCGCGTCGTCGTCGGCCTCGGACCGGTGCAGGGCGACCGCGCCCTGTCGAACAGCACCGTCGTGGCCGGGGCGTCCGCGACCATGGTCGTCGACACGATGATCTCGGAGGAGCTCGTCGCCCCGGTGAGGTCCGCCGCGCTCGACCTGGGCGGGAGGCCCGTCGCCATCGTGCTGAACACCCACGGCGACAGGGACCACGTCGGCGGCAACGGCGCGTTCCCGGATGCCCGCGTCGTCGCCCACCGCAGCCTCGCCGAGGGCGGCGTCGCGCGCGTGGACGAGCCGTTCGACGCGGCCTGGGAGACCGACCTCGGGGAACTGCCGGTGGAGGTCACCTACGTGGGCCCGGCGCACTCGCAGGGCGACAGCATCGTCTGGCTGCCCACCGAGGGCGTGGCCGTCACCGGCGACGTCGTCTTCAACGGCCTCTTCCCCCTCGTGCGCGAGGACGTCGAGCGCTGGCTCTCGGCCCTCGACCGCCTGCAGCGGCTCGAGCCGAGGCACGTCGTGCCGGGGCACGGGCCCCTGGGCGACGCCCGCACGGTCGCCTGGCAGCGGTCCCTCATCGAGGACGTCTACGAGACGGTCAAGGGCCGGTACACGGCCGGCGTGCCCGTGGAGAAGGCGGCGGAGGAGGGGCCGCCCGAACGCCTGGCCGCGCTGCCACAGGCGCGGGCGCGCTGGCCCGGCGCGGTCAAGGGCATCTACCAAGTGCTCGACGGCTTCAGCGGCGCCGGCTGAGGACGGCGGACCGCAGCCCCCGAGCGCCGCCGCCGGCGGACCGCCCCGCGCTCACGAACGCCCGCTCGGCGGCGGGCGAGGCCGGCCACCACACCGACTTTCGGCTGATGCCGGCGCCCATGAGGCGCCCCTATGATGGACGCCCACGCTGGGGGCGAGGAGGAGGGTACCGACATGACGGACCGTACGGACGCTGCCAGGACCGAGACCGCGACGAGCCCGGCCCAGGCCACGGGCGGCCTCTCCCCCATGCGCTACCTCGACAAGGCCATGAACGCCCTGCGCGACCTCGGGCTCGTCCGCGACGGGGCGACGACCGAGGAGGCGCCCATCGTCGCGCTGCTGCAGCGGATCAGCGACCTCGACGAGGAGCGCATCGTGGCGATCACGCGCACGCTCTCGCAGGCCTCGCTGTTCAACGACGTCGTGCGCGAGCAGGTGGCGGCCATGGAGGTGGGCACCCGCTACGAGCAGATCGCCCAGTCCTTCGACTCGATCCGCGACGACGCCAAGGCGCTCGTCGACCAGATCGAGGACGGCAAGGTCTCCACGTTCGAGCGCCTGGCGAACATGTGGATGAAGTTCACCCGCGGCGACATCGCCACGCGCTTCGACAAGATCAAGAGGACGTACCTCGACGTCACCGCCGACACGCACGACCAGATCAGGCGCGAGCGCACGATCCTCGAGGCCTACCAGGACTTCCGCGGGGCGCTGAAGCAGTCCGAGGTGCTGGCCTTCGAGGTGTTGAAGAAGGCCGAGGCCGAGCTGGAGGCCGCCAGGCAGCTCGTGGAGCAGCGCAACCAGGAGGTCGAGTCGTACGCCGGCGAGGACCTGGCCGAGCGCGCGAGGCTCGAGCTGGCCCGCGACGAGGCCGTGCGGGCGCTGCAGGACTCCGACGCCCGCTACCAGATCGCCAAGGACCTCTCCGACAACCTGACGGTCAGCTACAACACCTCCGAGGTCGTCATGGCGCGCCTCATGCAGACGACCACGGCCAAGGAGCGCGTGCGCGCGCAGGCGGTCAGCTTCTTCAGCACGAACGAGACCGTCCTCACGGCCCTCTCGGCCTCGTTCACGGGGATGTTCGGCCTGCACGAGGCCACCCGCACACTGGACACGATGAAGGAGGGCGTGAGCCGCTCGCTCGAGACCCTTTCCGAGATCGGCGGCAAGATCCAGGAGGAGGCGCTCAAGGCCGGCTACGGTCCCACGATCCGCGCCGACGCCGTGAAGAAGCTCGTCGACTCGGTGGTCGAGTACCAGGAGCGCAGCAAGGACATCATCGCCGAGATGCGCGAGCTCTCGACGAAGAACGCCGCCGAGATCCGCGACGCCGTCGAGGACGGCAAGCGCAGGCTGGCGAAGCTGGCCAGGTCGGGCGACCGCCTGGCCGAGCAGGCGGCGCCACCCGAGCAGGCGGGCTGAAGGGGTAGATGACAGACCGTCGCGACGACGCCGACGCGGCCGGCGCGGGCGCGGCCGCCCAGGACACGGCCGGCGCCCCCGCGGCGCGCGGGGGAGCCGAGACCGCCGCGGAGCCGGCAGCCGCGGCGAGCGCGTCCGCCGCGGCGCCCGAGGGGTCAGAGACCGCCGCGGACACGACCGCTGCCGCCAAGGAGCCCGTGCAGCTCGACGAGGTCATGCTGGCCATGGACGTCGTCGACACGCTGCGCCACCGCGAGCACCTCATCGCCAGGGAGCTGGCCGAGGGCGCCCGCGAGGAGGACATGGTCGCCCGCCTGCGCCAGGTCTACGCGGCGCAGGGCATCGAGGTGCCCGACCACATCCTCCGCGAGGGCGTGGCGGCGCTCAGGGAGAACCGCTTCGTCTACACGCCCAAGGGCTCGCCCGGCGCGCGTCGCTGGGCGCTGCTGTGGGTCAGGCGCGGGCGCGTGGCCGCCGTGGCGCTCGGGCTCGTCGTGCTCGTCGCCGCCGCGGTCTACGCCTACGACGCCGCCGTCCGCGCGCCGCGGCGCGCCCTCGTGAGCGGCCTGACCGAGACGAGGGCGGCGATCGTCGCGCTCTCCGAGGTGCCCGCCGCCACGAGCGAGGCGAACGAGCTCTACCGGCAGGCCGAGATCGCCCTGAGCCGCGGCGACCAGGACCAGGCGAGGGAGGTGCTCGCGGCCATGGAGGACCTGCGCGCGCGGCTCGAGCAGGCCTACACGCTGCGCATCGTCAACGACCCGGTCACGGCGCTCGAGCGCATCCCCGACGTCAACGAGGAGGCCAGCAACTACTACGTCATCGTCGAGGCCGTGGGGCCCAACGGGCAGCGCGTGCGCGTGCCCATCGCGTCGGAGGAGACCGGCGAGGTGCGCGAGGTGAGCACCTGGGGCGTACGGGTCGACGAGGCGACGTTCGAGCGCGTCGCCCGGGACAAGCTCGACGACGGCATCGTGCAGGACTCGACGTTCGGGGTGAAGCGCCCCGGACGCCTCGAGCCGGACTACGAGTTCCCCACCCTCGGTGGGGCGATCACGGAGTGGGACTGACATGGCCAGCATGAGCGGCGCCCAGGCGCTTTCCGCCATCACCGACGCGATCAGGCAGGAGCAGGAGCGCACGCGCCGGCTCGACGCCGACCTGGCCAGGGCGAACGCTCAGCTCGTCGAGCTCGACGTCGAGCGCAAGCGCCTCCTCGGCCAGCTCGCCGAGGTACGCGTGAAGTACCTGCTCTCGCCCGAGGCGGCCAGCGAGCTGCAGCGGTCCGACGAGCAGGTCCTGAAGCTGCTCGAGGCGCGCGAGGCCTCGACCGCCGAGGTGCAGGGGCGCCTCGACGACCTCCAGGCCAGGCGGGCCGACCTCGAGGCCAGGCGCGAGGAGCTCAGGCAGCAGCTCGAGAAGGTCGCCGAGGCGATCGACGACGCCGAGGCCGAGGCCCAGGCGCGCCTGGCGCAGGACCCCGCCTACGTCGCGCAGAAGGAGGCCGCGCAGGCGGCCGAGCGCGTCGCCGTCCACGCCGACGAGAAGGCGACCCTCTCCGAGCAGGAGCAGGCCGGCAAGGGCAAGGCCTACCGCGCAGACCCGCTGTTCATGTACCTCTGGAACCGCGGCTACCTCACGCCGCGCTACCGCGCCGGCGGCGTGGTGCGCTGGCTCGACGGCAAGGTGGCGCGGCTCATCGGCTACGCCGAGGCGCAGGCGAACTACGCCAGGCTCGTCGAGCTGCCGGTGCGCCTGCGCGAGCACGCCGAGCGCATGGGCGCGCTGGCCGACGAGGAGTTCGCCAAGCTCAAGGCGCTCGACGAGCAGGCGCTCGCGGCCGCCGGCGTGCCCCGGCTCGAGGCCGAGCGCGCCGAGGTGGAGGGGGCCATCGCCGAGGTCGACGCCGCGATCGCCGAGGTCGCCGAGGCCATCACGAGCGCCCTGGCCGAGCTGGAGCGCTACGCCAAGGGCGAGGACGAGCAGTTCAAGAAGGCGGTCCAGTACCTCTCCTCCGAGCTCGGGCGCGACGACCTCAAGGCCCTGCGACGCGAGGCGCTGGCCACGCCGTTCCCCGAGGACGACGTGATCGTGGCGCGCCTGCTCGACGTCGAGGCGGCCAAGGAGCGCCACGCCAAGACCCTCGCCGAGCTCAAGGAGGTCGCCGAGGCCAACCGCAAGCGCCTCTCGGAGCTCGAGCAGGTGCGCCGCGAGTTCACCCGCCGGCAGTACGACGTGCCCGGCTCGACGTTCTCGAACGGCAGCGTCATCGGCACGGTCCTCACGCAGCTCCTCATGGGCGCGCTGACGAGCCAGGCGTTCTGGCGCATCCTCCAGCAGCAGCACACCTACAGCCAGCGCCGGGCCGACCCCACCTTCGGCTCCGGAGGCTTCGGGCGCGGGTCGGTGTGGGGGCCCCTGCGCCGCACCGGGCACGACGTCGGCAGGGAGGTCCTCGAGGACGTCCTCGGCGGCCTCGGCGACATCCTCGGCGGGGGCGGCAGGGGCTGGGGTCACGGCGGCTCGTGGCGCGGGCCCTTCGGCGGCACCGGCAGGGCCCGCTCGTCGGGCGGGGGCGGCCGCGCCGTCGGCGGGGGCGGCTTCAGGACCGGCGGGCGCGTCGGCGGCGGGGGCTTCAGGACGGGCAGGAAGGTCTAGGCCAGATCACCGGGCCGGCCGCCCGGACCGACGCCTCAGGACGGGCAGGAAGGTCTAGGCCCGCTCGGCGCCCTCGCGCAGGGACGCGATCAGGGGCCGCAGCCGCGCGCTCTTCAGCTTCAGGGCGGCGCGGTTCACGACGAAGCGCGCCGAGGAGAGCGCGATGACGTCGACCTCCTCGAGGTCGTTGGCCGCCAGCGTGGCGCCGGTCTCGACGACGTCCACGACCGCGTCGGCGAGGCCGGAGAGGCAGGCGAGCTCGACGTTGCCGGAGAGGGCCACGACCTCGGCGGGGCTGCCCAACCGCCTCAGGTACTCGGCCGTCATGCGCGGGTACTTGCTGGCGACGCGCCGCACGGGACCCGTCGCGCCGCGCGGGCGGATCAGCGAGATGCGGCAGCGGCCGAAGCCGAGGTCCACAGGGGCGTAGAGGCGGCTGCCCGACTCGAGGAGGACGTCGTAGCCCACGACGCCGGCGTCGGCGACCCCCAGGTCGACGTAGGTGGGCACGTCGGCGTTGCGCATGACGAGCGCGCTCACGCCGTCGCCCTCGTAGCGCAGCGCCCGCGCGTCGGCGGGCACCTCGACGGACAGGCCGACCCGCCTCAGCGCCGCCAGTGCCTGGCCGAGGACCCGGCCCTTGGGCAGGGCGACGACGAGCCAGGGACGCTCCCTCGCGCCGGCGTCCGTCACGCGCCCTCCTCCGCCAGCAGCGAGCGCAGGCGCTGGGCCACGCTCGGGTCGAGCCCGTCGCGCAGGGCGACGAGGCGCTCGGCGGCGCTGCCGCCGGTCTCGCGCGGCACGAGGAGGAAGTCGGCGCCCACCGTCACGGCCTCGGCGCGCGCGTCCTGGGGGTCGGCGGTCACGCACCGCACGACGCGCACGCCGTTCGCGCGCAGGACGCGCGCGGCCGGGTCGTCGAGCGACGCCACCAGCGGGTCCTCGGCGCGGCGCGCCGCGGCGCCGACCCTCCCCCCGCCGTCCCCGCGCTGCTCCCTGGCGGCCTCGACCGCCGCCAGCACGCGCCCCAGGCCGAGCGCGAAGCCGGCGGCGCGCGGCAGCAGCGAGCCGTCGTAGCGCCCGCCCCCCAGGAGCGGCTGGCCGAAGTCGAACGTGTAGGCCCGGAACGTGACGCCGGTGTAGTAGGAGAGGCGGCGCGCCATCCCCAGGTCGATCATCAGCTCGCCCTTGTCCTCGAACTCAGCGAGCACGCCCGCCAGGCGCTCCAGCGCGCTCGCGGCCGCGGCGGTGGGCACGCGCGCCATGGCCTCGTCGATCACCTCCGGCCCGCCGTAGAGGTCGGGCACCGCGACGATCGCGTCGGCCGCGGCGCCGCGCAGCCCGTGAGCGTCCACGAGGGCCCTCACCTCGCTCTGGTCCTTGCGGTCGATGGCGTCGGCGAGGCCGCCCCGCGCTCCGTCCGCCACGCCGGCGGCGTCGAAGAGCGCCGTCACGTAGGCCGGGTTGCCGACCTCGACCCGCGGGGTCAGGCCCAGCGCCCGCACCGACTCGCGCGCCAGGTGTATCAGCTCGGCGTCGGCGCGCGCCGAGCTCACGCCTATCAGCTCGATGCCCACCTGCGTGAACTCGCGCCCGCGCGCCAGCTCCGGGTCGATCGCGTGCCACACGAGGCCGTCGTAGGAGAGGCGCAGCGGGCGCTCCTCGCCCGCCGCCACCGCGGGGTAGGCGGTCCTGACCAGGCGCGCCAGGGCGGGCGTGAAGTCGCTGCGCAGCGCCAGCACGCTGCCGCCCACGTCGACGAGCTTGAACGACTTCGAGGCGCGCGGGTGGTCGGCCTCGAGCCGCTCGAGCGCGGGCACCTCGACGCGCAGGTAGCCCCACTCGCGGTAGAGGTCGCGCAGCGTCGCGACGGCGGCCGCGCGCGCCGCCGCCTCCTCGGGGGCGAGGAAGCGGATGCCCTCGGGCAGGGGCGCGCGGTTCACGGGGCGGCCGGTCGGCGGGGGGCGCTGGCCAGGAGCGACAGGGCGCAGACGGCCAGCTCGAAGGCGAGGAACAGCAGGTTCAGGGGCGACAGGACGCCGTCGATGACGATCGAGAGCAGCCGACCGGCGGCGACGCTGCCCACGAGCAGGGCCGCGGCACGGAGGTAGGGCCGCACGCCGGCGCCGCCGTCCGCGCGCGGGGTCGCGGCCCACAGCAGCATGCCGCCGAGGGCGAGGTAGAGGCCGCCGAACGTGGCCCGGGCCTGGCTGAGGCCGCGCGGCTCGACGACCTCGAGGCCGTAGAGGCTCACGGCGAGGAGCGGGTTGAGGAGGCCAAGCAGGCCGCTCAGGATCGCCACGCCGGCGGCGACGTAGGCGAGCTGGCTGCGCGTCGGGCGCCGACGAGGGGCGGGCGCCGGCTCGGCGGTCGGCGTCTCGCTGGCGCCCCTGGGTGGCCTCATGGAGAGACGATGGTACCACCGGAGCGCGTCCGGTCGAGGACGAGGTTGTCGCGGTGCACGGCCTCGTCGTAGTGGTGGGGGCCGAGCAGGTCGGGGATCTCGCGCGTGTGCCTGCCCGCGATGCGCGAGAGGTCGGCCGCGGCGTAGTTCGTCAGCCCCACCGCCACGCGCTCGCCCTCGCACTCGATGGCCACGGCGTCGCCGAAGGCGAACTCGCCGCGCACGCCCACGACGCCGCGCGGCAGCAGGCTGCGGCCGGACCTGAGGGCGTCGCGGGCGCCGGCGTCGACGAGCACGGCGCCGGCGATGGGCTGGTTGAGGATCCACGCCTTGCGGGCGGGCACGCCCGCGCCGGCCAGGAAGCGCGTGCCGACGTCCTCGCCGCGGGCCAGGGCCTCGAGGCCGGCCCCGCCGCCGCCGAGCACGACGGTCTCGATGCCGGCGTCGGCCGCGATGCGCGCCGCCTGCAGCTTCGTCGTCATGCCGCCGGTGCCCCTCTCGCTGCCCGCGCCGCCCGCCAGTGGCGCCACGCTGGCCACGTCCTCCACGACGCTCAGCCGCCGGGCCCCCGCCACGCGCCGCGGGTCGGCGTCGTGGAGGCCGGGGACGTCGGTGAGGATCACGAGGAGGTCGGCGTCGACCAAGTAGGCGACCCACGCCGAGAGCGTGTCGTTGTCGCCGACCTTCAGCTCCGCGGTGGCGACGCTGTCGTTCTCGTTGACGATCGGCACGGCGCCCAGCGCCAGCGTCGCCTCGAGCGCGTTCTTCGCGTTCACGTAGCGCCGGCGCGTCCGCACGTCGTGCGCCGAGAGGAGGAGCTGCGCCACGGGCGTGGGGTCCCAGGCGGCCGCCCAGTCGAGCATCAGCCGCGCCTGGCCCACGGCGGCCGCGGCCTGCTTCTGCGGCAGCGTCAGCGGCAGCCTGAGGCCCAGCCGCTCGCGGCCCGCGGCGCCGGCGCCCGAGGAGACCAGCACCAGCTCGGCGGGTCGTCGCCCGGCGCCCGCCGCGGCGGCCAGGGCGCGGGCGCCCCGCGCGACGTCGGCGAGCCTGGCCGGGTCGAGGCGGCCCGCCTCGTCGGTGAGCGTGGAGGTGCCGACCTTGACGACGAGACGCCGCATGGTGCGCCCGAGGACCGGCATGCGGACGATGTTACGCCCGCCCGACGGACCGCGCGCCCGTGCTAGACTCCCGCGCCAAGGCCGGGGTCCCGGCCCGGAGGTGCGCCTAGGTGAGGGTCGCGATAGTCGGAGCCACGGGAGCCGTGGGGACGGAGCTCCTCGGCCTGCTCGCGGAGCGCTCGTTCCCCGTCTCGAGCCTGCGGGCGTTCGCCTCGCCGCGCTCGGCCGGGCGCCGCGTCGCCTTCGCCGGCGGCGAGGTCGTGGTCGAGGCGCTGCCGGAGGACGGCGACCTCGGCGCCGACGTCGTCTTCTCCTCGGCCGGCACCGCCGTCTCGCGGGACGGCGCCTGGAAGTGGGCCGGGCACGGCGCCGTCGTCGTGGACAACACCAGCGCCTGGCGCCTCGACGAGCGCGTGCCGCTCGTGGTGCCCGAGGTGAACCCCGAGGCGCTGGCGGGCCACCGGGGAGTGATCGCGAACCCGAACTGCTCGACGATCATCGCCCTCATGGCCCTGGCGCCGCTCCACCGCGCCTTCGGCCTGCGGCGCGCCGTGGTGGCGACGTACCAGGCCGTGTCTGGCGCGGGCCTGTGGGGCCTCGAGGAGCTGCGCCGGCAGACGGCGGCGTCCCTGGCCGGCGAGCCGGTGGCGCACGAGCGCTTCGCCCACCAGATCGCCTTCAACGTCTTCAGCCACGACAGCGCCGTGGGCGAGGACGGCTACAACGCCGAGGAGCGCAAGCTGCTGCTCGAGTCGCGCAAGATCCTCGGCCTGCCCGACCTCGCCGTGTCGGCCACCTGCGTCCGCGTGCCCGTGTACCGCGCGCACAGCGAGGCGATCCACGCCTCCTTCGACGGTCCGGTGAGCGCGGAGTCGGCGCGCGAGGTCCTGTCGCGGGCGCCCGGCGTGAGGGTCGTCGACGACAGGGAGGCGAACACGTTCCCCATGCCCCTCGACGCCGCGGGTCAGGACGTGACGCTGGTGGGGCGCCTGCGCGAGGACACGGCGCTGCCCAACGGGCTCGCGCTCTTCGTGTCCGGCGACCAGATCAGGAAGGGCGCGGCGCTCAACGCGGTGCAGATCGCCGAGGCGCTGTTCGGGGTCGGCGCGGCTCGCGCGCCGGGCGGGACGTCCGCGGCGACCCTGACGGTATGATGCCGCGAGACCACAGAGCGAAGCGCTGAGGCGAGGACCAGCCAGCTGGCCGAGCCGCGCGCCTGGAGCGACATGAACCTGGCCATCGTCACCGACTCCACCTCGGACCTCGACGCCGCGGAGCTGGAGCGCCTCGGCGTGGAGCGCGTGCCGCTCTACGTGCACTTCAAGGGCGAGACGCACGAGGACTGGGTCGACATCACCCCCAAGGACATCATCGAGGGCGTCGCGGCGGGAGCCGACCTGCCGACGACGAGCCAGCCCAGCCCCGAGGACTTCGCCGAGGTCTACCGCCGCGTCGCCGCTGCCGGCGCCGACCACGTGCTGGTCGTGACGATCTCCTCCGAGCTGTCGGGGACCTACCAGTCGGCGAAGATCGCGTCGGAGGGCGCCGAGGTGCCGGTGACGGTCTTCGACGGGCGGGGCGCCAGCCTCGGCCACGGCGAGATGGTGCGCGCCGCCGCCGCTCTGCGGGAGCGCGGCGCCTCGCTCGACGACGTCCTCGCGGCGCTGGAGCGCATCCGGGACACGAACTTCGTGCTGTTCACGGTGGGCACGCTCGAGTACCTGCAGAAGGGCGGGCGCATCGGCCGCGCCAGCGCCCTCGTCGGCAGCCTGCTCAACATCAAGCCGCTCCTCACGCTGCAGGACGGCAGGATCGAGCCCGTGACCCGGGCTCGCGGGCTGAAGAAGGCCCAACAGGAGATGGTCGAGCGCTTCGCGCGCTACGTAGAGGCCGCCTCCGGCCCGGTGGTGGCGAACCTGATCCACATCCAGGACGAGGGCGCGGCTAAGAGCCTCGAGCAGGGCATCGCCGCCGCCGGCGTCCCGTACCGGCTACGCGGCATCGCCGAGATCGGCGCGGTCATCGGCAGCCACGTCGGGCCAGGGACCTTCGGGATCTACGCCCACGAGGAGGTCCTCTAGCGCGGCGGGCCCGCGGAGCGAGGGCGTTCCGTGCGGCGTGCCGCGCCCGCCGACGAGCCGAGGTGGGCCGCGCGCAGCGCCGAGAGAGCCGAGGGGCGGCCGGCCGGCCGCCCCTCGTTCGACTCGTCCGCGCGCCGGGTCGCGTGCGGCTAGAGAGCGACGCTGCCCGTGGCCGCGTCGAACTCGATGGTCAGCGTCCGGCCGTCGAGCGTGTCCGGGTCGGCGCGCAGCGTCACGACCGCGCGCACGTGGTTCGGCTGCGGCGCCTGGGTGATCACCTTCACCGCGTTGGCGACGGCGTCGCCGCTGAAGGTGACCTCGCCGAAGGCGGGCACGGACCCCTCGTAGCTGTAGGTGCAGCTGTCGGCGTCGCAGGCGCCCCGCACGAGGGTGATGGGGCCAGCGCCGTCGACCTTGGCCGCGGCGCGGCTATCCGGCGCGGCCGCTTCGTAGGTCGCGGCGCCCTGCCACAGGGTGACCTCGACGTCGATGTCCGACAGCTCTATCGTCTCGGGCGCCTCCGCCTCGCCGGCGTCGAGCGTGGCGGTGGCGATGCTCAGCTCGTTCGTCAGCCGCCCCGGCGAGAGGGGCACGTCGGGCCAGTCGGCGTCGTCGAAGGTGAACGACACCTCGCCGGAGCCGTCCACGGCGGCCGGCGCGAACGCGGCGGTGAGGCTCGCGCTGCCCAAGGAGACGGCCGCGGTCTTGCCGTCGAGGCCCAGGGGGTCGTCCACCGGCACGGGCGGCACGAGGCCGCAGCCGGCGAGGGCTACCGTGCCCACGGCGGCGAGTAGCGCCGCCCTGATCGCGCCCGCGCGCCCGGCGGCGGGATGGGTGGTCGCTGGTCGAGGTCGTGTCTGCATGCTCGCCTCCTCCTGCTCTCCGCTGGCCCATGTGGCGCGCGCCCACCAGGGCGCCGCCCCGTGGTCGTTGCCCGACATGGCCAGGTCATCGCCAGGTTATTACCTGGCGGCGCTCGGCGCCCAACCCCTGTGCCTCGGCGCAGGCCGAGGGACGCTCGGCCTGCGGCCCTGAAGGTCCGCCGGCGGACGCCCGGGCCGCCTAGCCTCGGGGGCGATGTACGCGAGCGTCGCCTCGGCCACCGTGGTGGGCGTCGACGCGGTGAGGGTCACGGTCGAGGTCTTGGTGAGCGGCGGGCTGCCGAGCTTCACGATCGTCGGGCTGCCGGGGGCGGCGGTGCAGGAGTCTCGGGAGCGCGTGCGCGCCGCGCTCAAGCGCCTGGGCCGGCCCCTCCCGCCCAGCCGCGTGACCGTGAACCTGGCGCCGGCCGACGTCCGCAAGGACGGCCCCGCGTTCGACCTGCCCATCGCGCTGGGCCTGCTGGCCGCGGCGGGCGCGGTGCCGGCCGCGCGCCTCGCCGGCCACCTGGCGTTCGGCGAGCTAGCCCTCGACGGCACGCTGCGGCCGGTGAGGGGGGCGGTCAGCGTGGCCGTCGAGGCGCTGGCGGGCGGCCTGGCGCTGCTCTGCGCCCCGGCCAACGCCGCGGAGGCCGCCGCCGTCCCCGGCGTGGACGCGCTGGCGCCGCGCACCCTGGCCGAGGCCGTCGAGCACCTGCGCGGACGCCGCACGCTGAGGCCGGTGGCGGCGCCGCCCGCGGGGGCGCCGCCTGAGCCCCTCGACCTCGCCGACGTCAGGGGCCAGGAGCTGGGCAAGCGCCTCCTCGAGGTCGCGGCCGCCGGGCGCCACAACGCGCTCCTCACCGGGCCTCCCGGCGCGGGCAAGACGATGCTCGCCACCCGCCTGCCGGGGCTGCTGCCGCCCCTGGACACGCGCAGCGCGGTGGAGGTCGGGCGCGTCTACTCGGCCGCCGGGCTGTCGCGCGGCCCAGGCCTCGACCTCACGCCGCCCTTCAGGGCGCCGCACCACAGCGGCTCCGAGGCGGGCATCGTGGGCGGCGGCAGCGCTGTGCGTCCGGGCGAGGCCAGCCTCGCCCACCTCGGCGTGCTGTTCCTCGACGAGGCCCCCGAGTTCGCCCGGCCCGTGCTGGAGGCCCTGCGGCAGCCCCTCGAGTCCGGCGTGATCGTGATCTCGCGCGCCAGCGGGGCGGTCGCGCTGCCGGCCAGGTTCCAGCTCGTGGCGGCGCGCAACCCCTGCCCGTGCGGGCGCGCCCTCGACGACGACCCCACGTCCTGTACGTGCTCGCAGTCCGACCGCCTGCGCTACGCCTCCCGGCTCTCTGGCCCGCTGCTCGACCGCGTCGACCTCCACCTGGTCGTCCCGCGGCTCACGCGCGACGAGCTCCTGGCAGCGCCGCCCGGCGAGCCCAGCGCCGTCGTGGCCGCGCGCGTGGCGGCGGCCAGGCGGGTCGCGCTCGAGCGCCAGGGCTGCCTCAACGCCGACCTCGCCGGAGCCGAGCTGCGGCGCCTGGCGCTGCCCGCGGGCGAGGGCGCCTCGCTCCTGCGCGACCTCGTCGACCGCCTCCACCTCACCGGGCGCGGCTTCGACCGCCTGCTGCGGGTGGCGCGCACGGTCGCCGACCTCGCCGGCGCGGCCTCCGTGGGGCCCGAGCACCTGGCCGAGGCGGCGGCGTTCAGGGTCTAGCGCCCGGCCGCGCGGCCCGGAGACCGCCGCCGCGCGCCGCCGCGGGGCCAGCGGGCCGCCTGGCCCGAACCGGGCTCCCGGTGCCCCGGACGGGACATATGTCCCTACCCCGGGAACCCCCTCCGGGACGAATGTCCCTACGTCAGAACACCGCGTCGGGACCGAGATATATGCTCGAAGCCCTGTGCTAGATTGGCCGGGTATCCTTAGGGGGCGCCGCTCAGATGCCCTCATCCATGCGCCCTAGGAGGGAAAAGACGTGCGTAGAGGCTGGTTGTGGCGGGCTCTGCCCGGCGCAGTACTGACGTTCGTGCTCAGCGGCTGCTCGCTGAGCGGCGAGCAGTCGGTGTTCTCGCCGGTGGGCCCGCTGGCGTCAGAGCAGCTCGGTCTGTTCATGTGGACCTGGTACCTGAGCATCCCCGTGATGCTCCTGGTGGGCGGGGTGCTGGTCTACGTGATCGTCCGCTACCGCAGTCGACAAGGTGACGACTCGATACCCGGACAGACGCACGGCAACGTGCTGCTCGAGGTCCTCTGGACCACGATCCCGGTCATCATCGTCATCCTCGTCGCGGTGCCGACCGTGCGCTCGATCTTCAAGACCCAGACCTACATCGAGGCCGGCGAAGGCGACGTGGAGGTCAGGGTCACCGGCTACCAGTGGTGGTGGAAGTTCGAGTACCCCGAGTACGGCATCACCACCGCCAACGAGCTGCACGTCCCCGTGGGCGCCCGCGTCGTGCTCGACCTCCAGTCGGGCGACGTCCTGCACGCGTTCTGGGCCCCCAGGCTGGGCGGCAAGGTCGACCTCATACCCCACCAGGACAACCAGCTCTGGCTCCAGGCCGACGAGCCCGGCGTCTACCGCGGCCAGTGCGCCGAGCTCTGCCTGGGCGCGCACGCCTACATGCGCTTCCGCGTGGTCGTCGAGGAGCAGGAGGACTTCGACCGCTGGGTGGCGTCGTTCCAGGAGCCCGTCGTGCAGACGGTCTCCGACGACCCGCGCGTCCAGCAGGGACGCACGCTGTTCGCCCAGAAGGGCTGCATCGGCTGCCACGCCAACGACAACTACGCCGAGGGCGTCTCCTACGGTCAGCCGCAGTTCCCCGAGCTGACGAACTTCGGGCTGCGCCACACCGTGGGGGCCGGGGTCCTCGACGCCACGCTCGAGAACGTCGCGCAGTGGATCATGAACCCGCAGTCGGTCAAGCCGGGCAACCACATGCCCACGCTGTGGGCCGAGGACGACCCGAACCGAGAAGAAGAGGCCACGGCGATCGCGGCCTACCTGCTCAGCCTCGGCGCCGAGCAGAGGACCGCCGACGCGGGGGACACTCTGGCCGTGAGCGCGCCGGGAGGTAACTGATGGCCACGTCTGCGAACGTCGCCAGGCCCGCGCTGTTCGTCAGGCCCACCTGGCAGACCGGACTGCGTAGCTGGCTGACGACCGTCGACCACAAGAAGCTGGGGATCCTCTACATCCTCTCGAGCTTCCTGTTCATGGGCCTCGCCAGCGTCGAGGCCTTCCTCATGCGGCTCCAGCTCATGAGGCCGGGGCAGCAGCTCGTCTCGCCCGAGACCTTCAACCAGCTCTTCACGATGCACGGCGTGACGATGGTGTTCCTCGCCATCATGCCGCTGGGCATCGGGTTCGCGAACTACTTCGTGCCCCTGATGATCGGCGGACGCGACCTCGCGTTCCCGCGACTGAACGCCTTCGGGTACTGGGTCTACGCGCTGGGCGGGCTGATGCTCTACACGAGCTTCTTCCTCGGCGGCGCCCCCGACATCGGCTGGACCGGCTACGCGCCGAACACGAGCCTCTCCGCGAACCCCGGCCTCGGCGTCGACTTCTACATGTTCGGCCTGTTCATCAGCGGCATCGGCACGACCGCGACGGCCATGAACCTGATCGTGACCATCATCAACATGCGGGCGCCCGGCATGACGTTCATGCGCATGCCCGTGTTCGTCTGGATGATGCTGATCACGGCGTTCATGATCATCTTCGCGTTCCCGCCGCTGACGATCGCGTTCGTGCAGGTCATCCTCGACCGCACCTTCGGCACGCTGTTCTACGTCCCCGAGGCGGGCGCGCTGCCCATCCTGTGGCAGCACCTGTTCTGGATCTTCGGGCACCCCGAGGTCTACATCATCATCCTGCCGGCCTTCGGGATGATCTCCGAGATGGTGCCGACCTTCTCCCGGAAGCCGCTGTTCGGCTACCCGGTGATGATCCTGTCCGCCATCCTCATCGCCTTCATGGGCTTCGCCGTCTGGTCCCACCACATGTTCACGACCGGCCTCGGCCCCGTGGTGAACACGGCGTTCTCGCTGACCTCGTTCACGATCGGCATCCCCACGGGCGTGAAGATCTTCAACTGGCTGGGCACCCTATGGGGCGGCAACATCAAGTTCACGACCTCGCTGATGTACTGCCTGGCGTTCATCGTCACGTTCACGCTCGGCGGCATCACCGGGATCATGGTCGCCATGCCGACGTTCGACGCCCAGGCGCACGACACCTACTTCGTGGTCGCGCACTTCCACTACGTGATGGGCGGCGGCGCGCTGCTGACGTTCCTCGGGGCCGTCCACTACTGGTTCCCGAAGATCACGGGCAAGCTGCTCGACGAGCGCCTCGGCAAGGTCGCCTTCTGGTTCATCGTGCTGGGCTTCCACACGATCTTCTTCCCGCAGCACCTCGCCGGCCTCATGGGCATGCCGCGCCGCATCCAGACCTACCCGGCCGGCATCGGGCTCGAGGTCTGGAACTTCATGTCGACGTTCGGCACGTTCATCATGGGCGTCGGCCTGATCGTCTTCCTCGTCAACGTCATCCGCGGCTTCCGCTCGGGCAAGCCCGCCGGCAACGACCCGTGGGACGCCCGCACGCTCGAGTGGGCGACCTCCTCGCCGCCCCCCTACTACGACTTCCCCACGCAGCCGGTCGTCAACTCGCTCGACGCCTTCTGGGCCTACAAGCACCCCGAGACCCTCAACGTCGAGCCCGTCGACCCGCGCCAGGCCGGCCGCGAGTACGACGCCCACGGCATCCACGTGCCCGGCCAGTCCTGGTACCCCCTGCTGGCCTCCATCGCCATCGTCGTCGGCTCGTACGGGCTGATCTACGACAACTGGGTCCTGGCCATCGTGAGCGGCTTCTTCTTCATCTTCACGGTCTTCGGCTGGGCGTTCGAGGGCGTGGGCGGCCACCACGTGCACCCTGAGCTCGAAGGAGAGACAGCATGAGCGCGCACGCCGTCGACACCGCGGCGCCCGCCCAGCCCGGCACTCGCGGCGCCATCACGGCGCACGGCTGGCGCAGCACCCGACTGCCCGACGTCAAGCTCCTGATGTGGATCTTCTTGGCGTCCGACTGCATGTTCTTCGGGTCGCTGATAGGCACCTACCTCGCCTACCACAACCGCAGCGTCGTCGGGCCGTTCCCCGTCGACGTCCTCAACATCCCGCTCACGACGATCAGCTCGTTCGTGCTCCTGATGTCGAGCTTCCTCATGGTGCTCTCCCTGCACGCGCTGAGGATCGACGACATCCCCAAGTTCCGGCTCTGGACCGCGGGCGTCGCGCTGTTCGGCTCGATCTTCCTCGGCTTCCAGGTCTACGAGTTCGTCCACTTCGTCAACGAGGGCCTCTCGATCCACCAGAACCTGTTCGGCACGACGTTCTTCGTCCTCACCGGCACGCACGGCATCCACGTGACGGTCGGCGTGCTGTGGCTGCTCGCCTTCCTGGTCCAGTCGTACGTCAGGCCGACGAGCAGCAAGGACGCCGTGTACCTGGAGATCGCGGGCCTCTACTGGCACTTCGTCGACATCGTCTGGATCGTGATCTTCACGGTCGTCTACCTCGTCGAGTTCGTGTGAGCCGGGATCCCCGACATGGCTAGAGACAACCACGGTTCCGTAGGCACCTACATCCTCATCGCGCTGATACTCGGCGTCGTCACGTACTTCGAGTACGCGCTGGTCGAGTACCCGCAGGCCTGGCTCGGCTCGACGATGACCTACGTCGCGCTGGCGGCCCTCTCCGTCCTGAAGTTCGTGCTCGTCGTCATGTTCTTCATGCACCTGAAGAACGACGACCGCATGTACTCCGGCTTCTTCTCCAGCGGCATGGTCATCGCGCTGGCCACCTTCATCGCCATGACGGCGATGTTCCTACTGCCGCGCGCGATGAGCTACGGCGAGGCGCGCGCCCGCGCCGAGAGCCTCGAGGGCAGGGCGGCGCACGGGGAGGCAGAGGTGCCCGAGGACGTCGCGGCGCTGATCGAGAGCGACGGCGCCTCGCGCCCGGCGGCCGAACGGGCCGACGTCCCGGCGCCCGTCGACCGCTCGGTGCCGATCGAGGCCCCGCGTGCCGCCAACGACGGCTCCGACTACGAGGTCGGTGAGCCGCAGGCTGCGGCTCCGCCCGCCCCGGCCGCCGCGGTCCAGGGCGAAGAGGCCGCCGCGGCCCAGGAGGAGGCCGAGGAGCCGGCCGCGCCCGCCGAGGCCGCCCAGGCCGCCGACTGGGACCGCGAGCTGGGCAACCAGGTCTTCGCCGCCAACTGCGTCGGCTGCCACCAGGCGAACGGCCAGGGCATCCCGGGCGCCTTCCCGCCCCTGGCCGGCCACGCCGCCGAGGTGTACGCCGCCGGCGGCCGCGAGTACCTCCCTCAGGTCCTCCTCTACGGCCTCCAAGGGCCGATCCAGGTGGAGGGGATGACCTACAACGGCATGATGCCGGCCTGGGGCCACCTCTCCGACGACCAGATCGCCGCCGTCATCAACCACGTCGTCGCCGAGCTCGGCGACGCGCCCGAGGGCTTCGTGCCCTACACCGCGGACGACGTCGCGGCCCACCGCGGCGACGAGCTCACGTCCGCCGAGGTCCACGAGGTGCGCGACCAGCTCGGACTCGACTGACGGCTAGAGTCGGGGCCGATGGGCGACGTCCTCTACCTGAGCTGGCAGCTCGAGCCCGTCCTCGTGGGCGGGCTCGTGGCTGCCGCGGTCGCCTACTACCTGGCCGTCGGGCCCCTGCGGCGCTTCATCGCGCCCGGCGAGACGTACCCGACGGGCCGGGCCGTCGTCTTCGGCCTCGGCCTCCTCATGCTCTTCCTCAACGAGGGCTCGCCGCTGCACGACCTGGCCGAGCGCTACCTGCTCTCGGCGCACATGGTCCAGCACCTGCTGCTCTCTTACGCCGTCGCGCCGGTCCTGCTGGCCGGCGTGCCCACCTGGCTCCTGCGGGCGGTGCTCGCCTCCCGGCGGGCCCTGCCCGTCTCGCGGGTCGTGCTGCAGCCGGTGGTGACGTTCTTCGCCTTCAGCCTGGCGCTGGCCGTGTACCACGTGCCGGCCGTCTACGACCTGACGCTCGCGAACACGTCGCTGCACCACGCCGTGCACTTCGTGCTCCTCGTCACGTCGCTGATGATGTGGTGGCCGCTCATCGGCGGCCTGCCCGAGCTGCCGAAGCCCGGCTTCCTCCCGCGCCTCGCCTACATCTTCCTGCTGCCCGTGGCGCAGCTCCCGATCTTCGGGGGCGTGACGTTCTCCGACGTCCCGCTCTACCAGGCCTACGCCGTGATCCCGGTGCGCGCGTACGGGCTGGGCGTGATGCAGGACCAGGCGCTGGCCGGCGTGATCATGAAGATCCTCGGCCTCCTCGCCTTCGGCCCCACCTTCATCGTCACGTTCTTCAACTGGTACCGCAGCGAGCTCGCCCCGTCGACGGACGTGGGCGGCCCCGGCGGTCCGGTGAGCCAGGGCGTCCACCCCTGAGGCGCCGGGCCCTCCCGCGAGCTTGAGACGCGACGACGCCGCGCACGACCCGGGTCCGTCCGCGGCGGGAGCCGCCTCGTCCCGGCGCCGCGCCGCGCCGTCCTGCGTGGCCTTCGACTGGGGCGGCGTGTTCACCGTCGGGACGTTCGACTCGAGCGCCGTCAGGGCCCTCGCGCGCCTCGTCGGCGTCGAGGCCCGCGCGCTCGAGCCCACCTACCTGGCCCTCATGGCCGAGTTCGAGGCCGGCGCCTGCGACCTGCCCGGCTTCCACGAGCGCTTCTGCGCGGCCACCGGCCACCGGCCGGACCTGGAGGCGTTCCGCGCGGCGTTCCTCGGCGCGGTCAGGGAGAGGCGGGAGGCCTACGAGCTCGTCGACGCCCTGCCCGCCGGCGTGAGGGTCGGCATGCTCTCGAACAACGTCGCCGAGCTCTGCGACCTCGTGCGCTCCGACCCGCGCCTGGGACGCGTGAGCGCGTTCGTGTTCTCGAACGAGATCGGCGTGCGCAAGCCGGACCCCGCCGCCTACGAGGCGCTGCTGGCGGCGCTAGACGCCGAGGCCGGCGAGGTCGTCTTCGTCGACGACAACCCGGCGAACGTCGCCGCCGCCCGCGAGCTGGGCATCGTCGGCGTGCTGCTCGACGCCGAGTTCCCGCGCCGCTGGCGCGAGGCGGTGCCGGGCATCGCGCTGCCCGACGCCCTCGCCGGCGCCTACTGGGGCTGACGCCGACACGGCCGCCTGAGGGCGCGCGGTAACGTGGCCGCGTGAGCGAGGTACGCGACGACCGCGACCTGTGGCGCGGGCCCGAGGACGCGCCGCGCCCCGTGAAGCTCCTCCAGGGCTACGTGTGGCACCCGCGCGACGCGGGGCTGGACCTGTCCGCGACGCTGGCCGGCGAGGTCGCCGAGGACGTCCACCTGCTCCTCGACGCCATGCCGCGCGCCCCGTTCGCGTTCTTCGACGACGGCACGCCGTCGAGCACGCAGGTCGTCTACCAGCTCACGCTCCTGGCCATCGTGGCGCCAGGCGTCGACCCGGCGCGGGTGCTGGTCGAGGTCGCGCCGCTCGTCGAGGCGCGGCTCGAGGCGACGCCGCCCAGCGTCGGTTGGCAGCTCATGGAGGACCTGCGCGAGATCGGTTGAGGGGGCCCGGCCGCGGTGCCAGGACCGGGTGGACATGCGCCTCGTCCCCGAGACCTGGCGCGAAGGTCGCCGAGCGCGACGGGCGTCCTCAGCGACCCGCCACCGGCACCTGGCGCGTGGGGATCGTGATGCCCTCGGCGTCGAAGCGCTCCTTGACGCGCTTCGTCAGGTCGGACTGCGTGGCCAGGAAGTCCGACGCCGTCGTCCAGTACTGCGCCAGCAGGCCCACGGAGATGTCGGTGAACCCGCTCGTCCTGAAGAGCGGCTCCGGGTGCGTGAGGACCCGCGGGTCGGAGGTGACGACCTCGCGCAGGATCGCCAGGGCCCGCGACACGTCGTCGGCGTAGCTGATGCCGACGACGAGGTCGAAGCGGCGCCTCACGGCCTGCGAGAAGTTCACGATCCGCGCGCCCCAGACGCCGCCGTTGGGCAGGTAGACGACGACCCCGTCCCAGGTCACGACGCGGGTCATGAACAGGCCGATGTCGGTAACCGTGCCGGACGTGCCGGAGACCTCGATGCCGTCCCCGAGCTTGAACGGGCGCAGTGTCATCAGCATGATGCCGGCGGCGACGTTCGAGAGCGTGCCCTGCAGCGCCAAGCCCACGGCGAGGCCGGCGGCGCCCACCAGGGCGGTGATGCTGGCCGTCTGCACGCCGAGGCGCCCCAGCGCCGCCACGGCGGCGAGGATCATGACCACGGCCCGCGCGACGCGGGCCAGGGTGGGCGTGTGGTCGAAGCTGATGCCGGTGGCGCGCTCGACGGCCTGGCGCGTGAGGCGCTCGGCGAGCCGGCCCGCGAGGTAGCCGGCCACGAGGATCACCGCGGCCGTGAACAGGTTGACGGCGAGCCGCGAGAGCGCGGGGCCGACGTCGCTCCAGGTGAAGCCGAGCTCCACTCAGCGCTCCGGCAGCGCGGTCACCACGAGGCGTTCGTGCGGGTAGACGTAGCCCTGGCGCCGCGCCAGCGCCTCGCGGAAGGCGCGGTCGTCGCCGTGCGCGGCGACCTCGTCGAGCCTGGCGAGCTCCGTCGTGAGCGCTCCCACCTCCGCCTCGAGCCGGGCGACGTCGCGGCGGTACACGAGGTTGCGGTCGAGCTCCACGCCGATGAGGAAGAACAGGTGCAGGCAGCCCGCCACGGCCAGGACGACTAGAGCCGGATGCACGCGCCTGCTGCGCAGGTCGGTCACCCGGCGACCTCCTGGAGCGCCAGCGCCTCGCGCAGGAAGCGAGCGGCGTCCTCCGGCGGCGTGGGGTTCACGAAGAAGCCAGCGCCCCAGTCGTAGCCCGCCTGCGTGGTCAGCCGCGGCAGCACCTCGAGGTGCCAGTGGAACGACTGGCGCTCCGGGCCGGGGACAGTGTGCAGCGCCATGTTGTAGGGCGGCCTGTCCAGGGCGTAGTTCAGCGCGCGGAGCACGCCCTGGAGGATATCAGCCAGCAGCGGGAGGTGATTGGCCGCCACGGCGGCGAAGCTGCTGCCGTGTCGGCGCGGCAGGACCCAGGTCTCGAACGGCGTCTTCGCGGCGAAGGGCGCCAGCGCGACGAACCCCTCGTTGGCGGTGACCACGCGCTCGCGGGCCTCGAGCTCCCTCTCGATCACGTCGCAGAACAGGCACCGGCCGTGCCGCTCGTGGTGCTGCCTGCCCGCCTCGAGCTCCTCCTCCAGCCAGCGGCTCGGCACCGGCAGCGCCAGCAGGTGGGCGTGGGGGTGGTCGAAGAGCGCGCCGGCGGCGCGGCCGACGTTGCGGGTGAGCTGCACGTGCCTCACGCCGGGCCTGTCGCCGTGCAGGGCGATGCGGTCGCGGTAGAGCCGCAGGACGTCGACGACGTGGGCGCGGGGCATCCTGTCGAGCGTCTGCCGCGCGTCGGGGTGCTCGACTATCAGCTCCTGGTAACCGGCCGAGGGTCCGTGCCGGAACAGCGCGTCGCCCTCCTCGACGAAGCTCCGCTCGCCGAACGCGTCGTGCGGGTACTCCACGACCCGCATGCTCCACGGGGCGCCGGCGTCGCCGCCGAAGGCGGCGACCTCCCTCACGGAGCGCGAGCCGGGCGAGAGCGGGCTGCGCTCCGGCCCCTCCGGCACGCTGCCGAAGTCCGAGGCGAGCAGACCGCGCTCGGGCGAGAGCAGCACCCAGGCGCGCCCGAAGGTGTCCTTGCGGAACACTGGCACGGAGCGAGTCTAGCAGCGGCCCCGGGCGCCTCGGCGTCGGTTCTTCCACGGCGACCAGCGGTTTCCGATGCCAGTCCGCTGACCGATGTGATCCAGGATGGGTCTAGGCGGGCTGCACGTCGAAGTAGACCTTGTAGGAGGCCCCGAGCCCTGCGACCAGCGGGCTCTCGATCTTGAACGCGATAGAGCCGTTCGCATGACTGCTGCCTCGCGTCGCGAGGAGCACCAGCTCGCGCGCGCCGACTGTGACTGTCGCTGATCCGACGCGGTCGTCACCCCAGTTGAACGTGTCGCTGAGAGCTTGCCCAACCGATGGCATGAGCTCTCCCAAGGCCGACCCTACCTTGTCCGCGATTACAGGTCCGACTATCGGGATGAGACCGAGAGCGACTCGGCCTGCTTCGTGAACGCCCTGGACGACCTTGAGGACCCGCTCGCGATATCTATCCGGATCGCCGAAATCTCTCTCCATGAGGGCGATACCGATGTTCAACCCGTATGGCCGACCCTCGTAGAGTTCGAGACTGTCGGGACGCTGCTCCCCGGCATCAACGTCCTGGTAGACCCGACTGGTGGTCGCCCAAGCGTGCTCTGGAGTAGTAAGGGCGAAGATCACGTAGGGCTCGTCCGAATCCGACCCCTGGTCCCAATCTGTCTCGCCGAAACAGTGCAGCCCCGTGTAACGCACTTTGACGTCGCGAAGGTCGATGGGTCCCGTATCGGGCCAACAGTAGATTCCACCGTGCTGGAACTCGTTGGCGCGACCCCCGTCGGCGAAGGGAACCTCGTTGGAGATCGGATAGCCCAGGTAGGACCTCTCCCAACCCAGCGCGGCCCAACGGCGCCGGATGTCTCCGTAGATCGTGTGAGCGCCGGTCTGCGGACTCCAGTAGATCGAGGCCGTGCCGCCGTTGAAGTGGTTGAACCTGCCCACACCGTCCGACGTCGGCATCTCGTCGGTAGTGGGAGTTCCGTACTTTAGGCCGCCAGCTTCCATCCAACACTCGTAAATCGCTCCGTGGATCTCATAGGCTGCGTCCGTGCCCTGGTCGTAGACGATGGCGGCGTTAGCGAAGCGCCACATCTTTCCCAGGTGGGTCTCGACGCTCGGTCCTGATGTGGCTTCGCCGCCGAGACTCTCGTACTTCTGCCGGATCTTCGCCTCAGATGGGAGGAAGACCCCGGGTCCCTCGCGATGAGGATTGATGATGACCGTCTCAGCGGAATCCCTGGCGATGTCGGCGAGGCTGTCGCTCGATGAATCTACCTTGTGGGTACGGAACTTCTTTCCCATCCTCGTCCCCCTATACGAACGGTCCGCGGATCATCGGCCGGAGGCCGACGCCCGGGCGGAGTCAGATGGCAAGGAGTCGCTCGAGGACTGTGGACTGGGGCTTCTCGTAGGCAGGAGGGGCCGCTGAGACCGCCAAGATAGTCTGCGTCAGGGTCAAGCCCCTGTCTAGGATCGTGCGCACGACAGGACGGCGAAGACGGGACGGAAGCGTGGACCGTGAAGGTCTAGGTTCCCCATGGCCCTGCCAGGTTCGCTTCTGACGCACCGCCCGATCTCAGAAGAGCGCCTCCTGGACAGCCGACTCGCGCTGCGGACCGGGCAGGGCCGTGACCTCGCGGAACTCCAGTCCCAGAGCGCCGAGGCGGTTGAGCGCCGGAGCGGTGACCGCGGGCGCGGCGAGGACGCCCCTGACCCGGCCCGGCCACAAGGACCGCACGCTCTCCACGTAGCGCGCGAGCTGGTGCACGGCCTCGTGGTTGGCCTTGCCGCGCTTGAGCTCCACGACGACGAGCGCGCCGGAGGCGTCGCGCGCCAGCAGGTCGATGCCGCCCACGTCGGTGGGGATCTCGAGGTCCACGAGCGTCAGCCCCGGCTCGATCACGCTGGGGTCGGAGGCGAGCGCGGCCTGCATCTCGGCCTCGCTGCCCAGCAGCACGAAGCCCCCTCCGTCGCGCAGCTCGAAGGCCTGCGCGAACGCCGGGGCGAGGAAGCCCACGCGCAGGGTCTCGGGCGGCGCGAAGCGCTCGGCGATCAGCACCGCGCTGCCGTCCTCGCAGGTCACGCGCACGTCGTCGGTCTGGGGCTGCCAGTTGACAGGCTTCACGCCGCGCGGTCCGTGGACCTGCACGCTGCCGTCGGGCTTGACCATGAGCAGGTAGTCGCCGGCCTCGGCGACCGAGGCGGCGCGTCCCCGGTAGAACACCTCGAACTCCCCCGCCACCTGCACGACGGCGCCCTTGTCCCTGAGCGCCCCCTCGAGGAACTCGACGAGCTCGTCAGGGGCGGGCTGCGTGAGCACGGCCCGCAGCACGGCGAGAAGCGTACCACCGGTTAGACTCGCCCCCATGGGCCTCATCGGCGCTCACGTCTCCACGTCCGGCGGACTCGCCAACGCCTTCGACAGGGCCGACGCGATCGGCTGCGAGAGCCTCCAGGTCTTCGTCAAGAGCCCCAACCAGTGGCGCGGCAAGGCGCTCACCGACGAGGACGTCGCCGGCTTCAAGGAGCGCCACGGCAGGGACGGCCAGCCCGTCATCGCCCACGCCGCCTACCTGATCAACCTGGCTTCGCCCAAGGAGGACATCCTCAAGAGCTCCGTCGAGGGCCTCCGCGACGAGCTCTCGCGCTGCGCCCGCCTGGGGCTGCGCGGGCTCGTGCTGCACCCCGGCGGGCACCTCGGCGCCGGCCCGGAGGCCGGCATCGAGCTCGTCGCCCGCTCCCTCGACGCCGTGTTGTCGCAGCCGGAGACGGGCGACGCCCGCGTGCTCCTCGAGAACACGGCCGGCCAGGGCACGGCCCTGGGCTCGCGCTTCGAGGAGCTGGCCGCGATCATCGCGCTCGTCGACGCCAAGGACCGCCTCGGCGTCTGCCTCGACTCCTGCCACGCCTTCGCGGCCGGCTACGACGTGTCCACCGAGGACGGCTACGAGGCCACCCTCGAGGCCGCCGAGGCCGCGTTCGGCCTCTCGCGCGTGGAGGCGATCCACCTGAACGACTCCAAGCACCCGCTGGGCAGCCGCAAGGACAGGCACGAGAACATAGGCGAGGGGCTGATCGGCGAGGCCTTCTTCGCCCGCGCGCTCGCCGACGAGCGCCTCGCGCACCTGCCCATGGTGCTGGAGACGCCCATGGGCGACGACGACCTCGGCCACGCCCGCGACATGGAGCGGCTCAGGCAGCTGAGGGGGTAGGGCGCGGGCTCGCGGGGCTCACCGCGGCCGCAGGTCGTCCCTCACCGTCGTGTCGCGCCTGACGGTGACGTCGGGCGTCGGGTTGCGGCCCAGCTCGGGCAGCAGGGCCAGGCCGGCGAGGCCGACGATCACGTAGATGATCGAGGAGATGGTGTTCTTCTCGCCGAAGTCGTTCCCGGTGATCGCCGCCACGAGGTCGAACCCGAACAGCCCCACGAGCAGCCAGTTGATGGCTCCGATGATCACGATCAGCAGCGCGACCGTCCTTAGAGCACCCATGACCTGCTCCCTCCCACGGCGGGCCCGGATTCTCCGGTCCCGCTCGTAGGGTAGGGGCTCGGGGTGAGAGGCGGTACTCGGCCGCCCGGAGCGTCGCGTCGACGCCTGTCGAGGCGCGGAGAGGCGCGGAGAGGCCCGGGCCGGCGCACGGGAGACCCGCGGCGGCGCCCTACCCGCCCAGGTAGGCCGACGCCACCCTCTCGTCGCGCGCCAGCTCTTCCGCCGGCGCCGAGAGGAGCACGTTGCCGGTCTCGAGCAGGTAGCCGTGGTCGGCGAGGCGCAGGGCCGCGCGCGCGTTCTGCTCGATGAGCAGCACGGTCGCGCCGGCGTCGCGGAGCGCGGCGACGACGCGGAAGATCTCCTCCACGATCAGCGGCGCGAGGCCCAGGCTCGGCTCGTCGAGCAGCAGGAGGCGGGGGCGGGCCATCATCGCGCGCCCTATCGCCAGCATCTGCTGCTCCCCGCCGGACATCGTGCCCGCGACCTGGCGGCGCCTGGCGGCGAGCTGCGGGAACGTCGCGTAGACCTCTTCGAGGGACTCCCGCAGGTCGCGCTCCCCGCGCAGGTAGCGTCGGTAGCCGCCGAGGCGCAGGTTGTCCTCGACCGCCAACGCGGCGAACAGCTCGCGTCGCTCGGGCACCAGCACGACGCCGCGGCCCACCATCGCCTCCGGCGTCGCCTGCGTGACGTCCTCGCCGCCCAGCAGCACGCGTCCGCCGGCCTTCGGCACGACGCCGACGATCGCGTTCACCAGGCTCGACTTGCCCGCGCCGTTCGCGCCGATCACGGTGACGAGCTGACCGCGGCCGACGCTGACGTCCACCTCGCTGAGCGCCTGCACGCCGCCGTACCTCACGCTCAGGCCCTCGACGACGAGGAGCGGCTGCGCGCCGTCCACGCCGGCGGGGGACCTCGCGGCGCCGTCCGCGCCGGCCGGAGACCCGGCGGCGCCCTCCAGGCCGACGGGAGGCCCGGCAACGCCGTTCGTGCCCGCCGCGAACCGGGCGTCGACGGGGCCGCTCACGCGACCTCCCTGCCGAGGTAGGCCTCGATGACCGCCGGGTCGCGCCTGACCACCGCCGGCGTGCCCTCGGCGAGCAGCTCGCCGTGGTTCATGACGACGATGCGGTCGACGAGGTCCATGACGACGTCCATGTCGTGCTCGACGAGCAGGACCGTGACGCCCTCGTCGCGCAGGCGCCGCACCAGCGCCTTCAGGTCCTCCTTCTCGTTGCGCCTGAGGCCGGCGGCGGGCTCGTCGAGGAGCAGCAGCACGGGGTCGGCCATGAGGGCGCGCGCCACCTCGAGCAGGCGCAGCTTGCCGAGGGGCAGCGAGTCCGCCCGCGCGAACGGCTCGTCCCCCAGGCCGACGCGCCTGAGCTGCCTGAGGGCCTCGGCGCGCACGCGCTCCTCCTCCGCCCCGCCCAGGCCCAGCAGGCCGCTCCACAGACCGGAGCTGGTGCGCGAGTAGGCGCCGAGAGCCACGTTCTCGAGCAGGCTGAGGCTCGGGCTCAGGTTGAGGTGCTGGAACGTGCGCGCCAGGCCGAGGCCGGCCACCTGGTGGGGCTGCAGGCGCGTGATGTCCCGCCCGGCGAAGCGCACGCGCCCGGCGTCCACGGACAGCACGCCCGTGATGAGGTTGAACGCCGTGGTCTTGCCGGCCCCGTTCGGGCCGATGAGCCCCACGACCTCGCCCTGGCCGACCGCGAACGAGAGGCGGTGCACGGCGGTGAGGCCGCCGAACGACCGCGTCACGCCCTCGAGCTCGAGCAACGGGCCGCTGACCCGCACGCGCTCGCGGGCCGGCAGTGGCGGCGCGTCCTCGCGCACCGGCCTCTCGGGCCGGCGCGGCAGGAGGGAGTCGACCATCGGCACGAGCCCGCGCCGCGCGTACTGCAGGACGAGGATGAGGATGAAGCCGAACGCGACGATCTCGTAGTTGCCGGTGCGTCCGAGCAGGGCGGGCAGCACCTGCTGGAGCTGCTCCTTGAGCAGCACGAAGACGCCGGTGCCCACGAGGGCGCCCCACACGCTCGTCAGCCCGCCGATCACGGCCATGATCAGGTAGTCGATGCTGTCGCTCAGCGAGGCGAGGTTCGGGACGATGAACAGCTCGCGGTAGGTGTGAAGCCCGCCCGAGAGCGCCGCCAGCGCGGCCGCGGCGAGGAACGTGATCATCTTGACGCGCTGGACGTCGACGCCGAAGCTGGCCGCCGCCACTGACCCGGTCCGCAGGCTCTTGATCGCCCGACCGACCCGCGAGCGCATCAGGTTCGTCACCAGCCACAGGGTGAGGAGCAGCGCGCCCCACACGAGCACGTAGTACTCGCGGTCGCCGCGGATGGGGTCGCCGAGGAGCGTGAGCGGCGGGATGCGGTTGCCCGTCGCGCTGCCGAAGCCCGTGTTGCCGCCGGTGACGGCGATCCAGTTGCGCAGGACGCCAGTGATCACCAGGCCCCAGGCCAGCGTGGCCAGCGCCAGGAAGTGGCCCTTGAGCCGCAGCGTGATGAGCCCCATCAGCCAGGCGATGAGCACCGACGCGAGGACGCCGGCGACGATCGAGAGCCAGGGGCTGAGGCCGAAGCGGCTGGCGAGGATCGCGGCCGTGTACGCGCCGGTGCCGACGAACGCCGCCTGCCCCAGGGAGGCGAGGCCGGCGTAGCCGGTCAGCAGCACCAGCCCCAGCACGACGAGCGAGTACATGCCGATGAGGTTCGCGAGCCGCAGCCCGAACGCGCCGGAGACGAAGGGCAGGACGACGACGATGACGGCGAAGGCCAGGAACAGGCCGCGCCGCAGCCAGGCTCCCAGGACCGCGCTCCCGGGACCGCCGCGCGGGTCGGGTCCGCCGCTCACTCGACGTGCTCCTCGAAGTCCACGTGCTGCAGCGAGCGCACCAGGAGCACGGGGATGATCAGCAGGAACACGAGGACGTCCTTGTAGGCCGAGGAGACGTAGAAGGCGCTGAACTGCTCGGCGACGCCCACGAACACGGCGCCGGCGACGGCCACCGCGGGGTTGCTGAGGCCGCCGATGATGGCGCCGACGAACCCCTTGAGGCCGATAAGGAAGCCGAAGTCGTAGGCCATCTTCGTGATCGGCGTGATCAGCACGCCGGCGACGGCGGCGAGGAAGACCGAGATCGTGAAGGCCGTGGAGCCCGCGCGCACGACGGAGATGCCCGAGAGCCTGGCGCCGAGCTTGTTCACGGCCGCGGCGCGCAGCGCCTTGCCGTGCAGCGTGCGGCCGAGGAACCACCACAGCGCGGCGAGCAGAACGGCGCTCAGGGCGAGCAGCCACAGGTCCTGGTGGTCGAAGAGGACGGGCCCGAAGCGGGCGCGCCCCTCTGTGAACGGGGGCAGCGTGTACGGCTGCGGGCCCCAGAACGCCAGGCCGAGGCCGGTGAGCGCGAGGTGCAGGCCGATGGTCATGATCAGATAGACGAGGGCCGATGCCCTGGGCAGCGGCTGGATGATCACGCGGTAAGAGACGGGACCGAGGGCCGTGGTGAGGGCCAGGGCCACGGCGATGTGGGCGACGTAGGGGAGCTGGGCGCGGCTGAGGAGCACGACCGCCAGGTAGGCGACGGCGGCGGCCGCGACGGGCCAGACGAGGCCGAGGGCCAGGCGGCCGGCGCGGCGCTCGCGGGCGAAGCGGATGCCGTCGTAGACGGCCCACAGCAGCAGCCCCGCCACCAGGAGGTAGACGCTGCCGGGCACCGCCCCGGCGCGCAGGCTCGCCACCGTGAGCGCCGCGATCATCACGAACTCGCCGATGGCGACGTTGATGACCCCCGTGACGGCGTAGAGGACGACGAGGCCCAGCGCCATGAGGGCGTAGATGGCCCCGTTCGTGAGGCCCTCGAAGAGGAGGATCAGCGGGATGTCGAGCAAGCGCCCTCCGCTGCCGGAGAGGCGGGGCGGGCTTAGGCCTGAGCCCGCCCCGCCGCCACCGGGGGTGATGCGCCTAGGCCCTCACCTCAGCGGGCGAGGGTCCAGTCGCCGTCCTGGATCTCGACGATCACCAGGGCCCGCTCGTCGAGCCCCAGGTGGTCCTCGGCGGTGAAGTCGAAGACGCCGCCCACGCCCGTGAACGGCCCCATCTCCTCGAGCGCGTCGCGCAGCGCCTGACGCACCGCGGCCGTGTCGTCCCAGTCCAGCTCGCCCTGGTCCATGGCGTACTCCAGCGCGAGCTGGATGGCCCTGACGGCGTCCCAGGCGTGCCCGCCGAACGTGCTGGCGGTGCCCTCGCCGTAGAGCGCCTCGTACTGCTCCACGTACTGGGCGGCCACCGGCGCGATCTCGTTGTCGTCCGGCAGCTCGTCGACGACGATCATCGGGCCGATCGGCAGGCGCACGCCGTCGGCGGCGTCGCCGGCCAGCTCGAGGAAGCTCGGGTTGCCCACGCCGTGGCTGACGTAGACCTGGCCCTCGTAGCCGCGGTTGGCGAGCTCCTCGACGACGAGCGCGGTGTCGCGCACGACGCCCCAGATCAGCACGGCGTCGGGCTGGCTGCGGATCGCGGAGAGGACCTGGGCGGTGACGTTCGTGTCGGAGCGTCCGTAGCGCTCGATCGCGACGACCTCGATGTCGGTGCCCTCGATCGCGGCGTTCAGCTCGGTGAGGCCGCCCTCGCCGTAGGCGTCGTCGATGGCCAGGTAGGCGAGCGTGTGCAGGTCGTTGGCCATCATGTCCTGGACGATGCCGCGGATCATCAGCCTGTCGGTCTGCGGCGTCTTGAAGACCCAGTGGCGGTCCTCCACCGGCTCGATGATGTTCGCGGCGGCCGCCATGCTGATGTTCGGGACGCCGGCCTCCTGCACGGTGTCGATGATCGCCAGGCTGTTCGCCGAGATCGTGCAGCAGATGACGACGTGGACGTCCTCCTCCTGGATCAGGCGGCTGACGTTCGTGACGGCCTGCGCGGTGTCCGACGCCGTGTCGAGGAAGACGATCTCGACGGGCACGCCGTTGATGCCGCCCGCCGCGTTGATCTGGTCCTGCAGCATGCGGAAGGTGTTCGCCTCCGGCTCGCCGAGGGCGGAGGCGGCGCCGGTCGCCGCGGCCGCCGCGCCGATGCGCAGCGTCTGCGCCAGCGCCGACGGCGCGAGGAGCAGCGCGAGGGCCAGAAGCGTGGGCAACGTTCTTCTCATCCTCATTCCTCCCTTGGTTCCATCGACGGCGGCGCGAGTCACCTCGCCACCACCGGCCTTACCGGTAGCTGGGGCTCCCTGGGCGCGACGCCGACGAAGGGGCTGCCCTCCTCGAACCAGCTCTTGGGTGCCGGGTGGCCCCAGAGCGTCTGCCGGCGCGGGTCGTCTAGCGTCCACCTGATGGGCGCGAACTCGGGGTCCATCGTGCGGTAGTCGCCGGTGAACAGCTCCACGCGGTGCCCGTCGGGGTCGCGCAGGTAGAGGAAGAACGCGTTCGAGATGCCGTGGCGGCCGGGCCCGCGCTCCATGGCGCCGACCCGGCCGGAGGCGGCCAGCACGTCGCAGGCGTGTATCACGTCCATCTCGCCGCGTACCCACAGGCCCACGTGGTGCAGCCGCGGGCCGACCCCGTTCGTGAGCGCGATGTCGTGGACGTTGCCCTTGCGGTGCAGCCACACCGCCCAGAGGCGCGGCTCGTCCTCCTCGGTCTCGGTGTACTCGCTGACGCGGAAGCCGAGCTCGCCGGCGAGCCAGTCGTGCGTGTCCTGGAGCTCGGCGGCGAAGACGTTGACGTGGTCGAGGCGCTGCACGGCGGCGCCGCGGTAGAGCTGGTAGTCCTGCAGGCGCCTCTCGACCGCATCCTGGCGCTCGTAGAAGGCCAGCGGCACGCCGAAGGGGTCGCGCACGTGCAGCGTGCGTCCCTGGCCGCGCGGGCGGGCCTCCTCGACCGGTAGGCCGCGCGAGGCGAAGTAGCTGGCGGCCGCGTCCAGGTCCCCCTCCTCGCGCACCCTGAAGCCGATGCGCAGGCAGGAGCCGGGGCTCCCCCGCCGCAGCACCAGGCAGTGGTGGCAGGAGTCCTCGAGGCCGCGCAGCCACAGCGCCTCGTCGTCCCGCGCCGTGACGACCATGCCGAGGGCGTCCTCGTAGAACGACCGCGAGCGCTCGAGGTCGGCCACGCCGAGCTCCACGTGCGAGACGCGCAGGACGTCGAAGGGCGGACGAGGGTTGGACGGGGTCAGCGGCACCTCAGTCGGCCGCTCCCGCGGCCAGCAGCTCCTCGCGCGGCTCGTCGGCGCGCGCCAGGAACGCGTCGATGCGCGCGACCAGGTCGGAGAGGTCGTAGCCCTGGTAGAGGGCGCCCTGCGTCCTCACCGGGTCGCCGAAGAAGAACTTCTCGTAGAGGTTCTGCCGGCCGCCGAACGACGAGATCGTCATGTCCCAGGCCAGCCTGAAGAGCTGGATGCGCTCCTGCGCCGTGGCGTTCGACGCTTGCAGGAACCTGTCGATGGCGTCTGCCATGGGGCCGCCCTGGTCGGCCTCGGTGGGGATCATGATCATCCCGCTGGCCGAGAGGAGCTGCAGCAGCTCGACCATGCGCGGGTAGACCATCGGGAAGTAGTTGCGGGCGGCGTTCAGCGCGTCCTTGCCGGGGGTCATGGTGCCCCAGCGGTCGGGCGCGGCCGTCTCCTCGGCCTGGGTCCTGAACGCCTTCAGGGTCTCGAGGACGATGATCAGCTCGGCCATCTTCTGCTGGACGTGCTGGAACTGGTCGGAGCCGATGGCGTCGACGATCTTCTTCGCCACGCCCAGGAAGGCCTCGGCCTTGGCGATCTTCACGTTCACGACCTGGTGCGCCATGTGCAGCACGGCGCCGGTCTCCTGGTAGGCGCGGTTCGCCAGGCGCACGTCGTTCATGAGGAAGACGCGGTCCCAGGGGACGAGCACGTCGTCGAAGACGACGAGGGCGTCCATCTCGTCGAAACGCGACCCGAGCGGGTGGTCGCGGTGGCTGCGCCCCTGGTCGAGCGGCTCGCGCCCCACGAAGGAGAGGCCCGGCGTGTCGCAGGGCACGGCGAACGCCAGGGCGTAGCGCGTCAGCTCCTCCTGCTCCTTGAGGACCGTCGAGGGGAAGATCAGGATCTCGTCGGCGATGGGCAGCGTCGCGAGCATGCGCGCGCCGCGCACGACGATGCCCTCCTCCGTCTCCTGCACCAGCCCCAGGGCGATGTAGGGGTCGGGGAGCTGGTCGGCGCGCACGCTGCGGTTGACCTGCGGGTTCGTGAGCGCGTGCGTGAGGCAGAGGTCGTTGTCCCTGACGTGCCGGTAGTAGTTCCTGATGTTCTCGCCGAAGCGGGGGTCGTTCTGCGCGAAGTAGTCGGCCGCCCGCGCCGCGGCCATGAGGTTGACGTTCAGGTAGTCGGGGCTGCGTCCGATGAAGCCGAGGCTGTGGTCGGCCCAGACCTTGTGCATGCGCGAGCGGCGCCTGAGGTCCTCCTTCGTGGTCGTCTCGAGGAAGCTCATCCCCACGCGCCCGACGCCCTCGACCTCGTAGGTCATGACGTCGACGAGGTCGCGGCGGTGCTGCAGGTCGTAGAGCTCGGCTATGGACCGCGCGATGCCGGCCGTGGCCGGGTGCGTCGTGGGGTCCTTGACCCGCTCGCCGTTCAGGTAGATCGTCGGGGGCCGCCTCCTCAGCCCCTCCAGGAACTCGTTGCCGGTGCGTGCCGCCACCTTGTCCCTCCCCTCAGCTCCCCAGCCGGGGCACGCGGTGCTCCGTGAGCGCCACGGCGATGTTCTGGGTCTCCATGTAGAAGTCGAAGCTGTAGTCCCCGCCGTCCCTGCCGATGCCGCTGGCCTTCATGCCGCCGAAGGGCGTGGGCAGGTGGCGGACGTTGTGCGAGTTCACCCAGACCATCCCCGCGTCGAGGGCCTGGGAGAAGCGGTGGGCGCGGGCGACGTCGCGGGTCCAGACGTAGGCGGCCAGCCCGTAGTCGACGTCGTTCGCGATGGCGAGCGCCTCGGCCTCGTCAGCGAACGGCAGGGCCGTGAGCACGGGGCCGAAGATCTCCTCGCGGGCCACGCGCATGTGGGGCGCGGCGCCGCGGAAGAGCGTCGGCTCCACGTAGAGGCCGCCCAGGCCGGGGTGGACGCCGCCGCCGGCCGCCACCTCGACGCCCTCCTCCCTGGCGACCTCGAAGTACGAGGTCACCTTGGCGAGGTGGTCGGGGTGGATGAGGGGCCCGACCTCGGTGGCGGGGTCGAACGGGTCGCCGACCCTGATGCTGCGCGCGCGCGCCGCCAGCGCCGACGTGAACTCCTCGTAGACGCCGCGCTGCACCAGCACGCGGCTGCCCGACGTGCAGCGCTCGCCGTTGAGGCTGTAGATCATGAAGCTGACCGCGTCGAGGGCCCTCTCCAGGTCGGCGTCCTCGAACACCACGGCGGGGTTCTTGCCGCCGAGCTCGAAGTGCACGCGCTTGAGCGTGGGCGCGCCCTGGGCCATGATCTTCGCGCCGGTAGTGCTCTCGCCCACGAAGGCGATGGCCTTGACCGCCGGGTGCTCCGTCACGGACCTGCCGGCCGACTCCCCGAGCCCGTTCACGACGTTCAGCACGCCGGGCGGCAGGCCGGCCTCCAGAGCGAGCTGCGCGAGGCGTGCGCCGGAGAGCGGCGCCCACTCGGCCGGCTTGTGCACGACGGTGCAGCCGGCGGCGAGCGCCGGGGCGACCTTCCAGGTCGAGAGCATGAACGGCGTGTTCCAGGGCGTGATCACGCCCACGGGCCCGATGGGCTTGCGGGTCGTGTAGTTGAGGAGCTCGGGCGTGGGGAGGCTGAGGCCGTCGCGTGCGCCGGGAGCGCGCTCGGCGAAGAACCTGAAGTTCTCGGCGCCGCGGGCCGCCGCCTGGCGCATGAAGCGCAGCGGCTGGCCCGTGTCGACGACCTCGAGCAGCGCGATCTCCTCGGCGCGCTCCTCGATCAGGTCGGCCAGGCGCAGGAGCAGGCGCTTGCGCTCCTTGGGGTCGAGGGAGGCCCAGGCCGGGAACGCCCGCGCGGCCGCAGCCGCGGCGTCGGCCACGTCCTCGGCGTCGGAGGACGCCACCCGCGCCAGCTCGCTGCCGTCGACGGGGCTGAGCGTCGCGAAGGTCGCGCCGGAGCGCGCCGGACGCCACTCGCCTCCTATCAGGTTGCCGACGAGCGAGCCTCCCGCCCTGCTCACGAGCCGGGAGACGGCCCCGAGCGCCGCCTCACGCCGGGCGGCCACGTCGGCCACGGCGGCCTCGGCGCTCACCCGGCCACCCTCGCCCCGGCGGCCGCGGGCGCCGCCGCCACGTCCTCCTCGGCGACGACGGGGTTCTCGAGCGGCGGCAGGTCGCCGACCTCGCAGCGCAGCGTGTCGCCGGCGTGGACGTGGCTGATGCCCTTGGGCGTGCCAGTGAGCAGGACGTCGCCGGGACGCAGCGTCATGAACTCGCTGACGTAGGCGATGAGGTCGGCGACGGTGTGCACCATGTCGCGCGTGCTGCCCTCCTGCCGCAGCTCCCCGTTCACGTAGGTGCGGATCCCCATGTCCTGCGGGTCCGGGACGCGCGCGGCCGGCACGACCAGCGGGCCCATGGGCAGGAAGGTGTCGAAGTTCTTCGGCTTGATCGGCGGCCGGAAGTGGTCGATCACGAAGTCCCTGACCACCAGGTCGTTGGCGATCGTGTAGCCGGCCACGTGCGCCAGGGCGTCCGCGGCGCGCACGCGCCGCGCCGGCCGGCCGATCACGGCCGCCAGCTCGGTCTCGTAGTGCATGAACCTGATGCCGCGGGGGCGCACGATGGGCCGCCTGTGGCCGACCATGGCGTTGGCGAACTTCGGGAAGAGCGCCGGCTGCTCCGGCTCGGCCAGGTCGAGCTCGGCGGCGTGGTCGCGGTAGTTCAGCGCGATCGCGACGATCGTGCGGGCCTCGACGGGCGGCAGCCAGGTCAGCTCGGCCTCGTCGAGGCGCTCGCCGTCCGCGTTCGTGAGCGCGCCGTCGTCCTGGAGGAGCACGGCGGCCTCGCGCCCGGCCACCAGGGCCCGGCCCCACGGCCGGTCGCCGCCGGAGTGCGCCCAGCCGGCGCCGAGCGCCTCCACGCCCGCCGCGCTCACGGGTCGGCGACCTCCTCCCGCCCCGAGGAGCGCGCCCCGGGCTCCGCCCCCGCCACATCGCCGACCAGCCCGTACCGCCTCAGCGTGGCCACGAGCTTGGCCTCGTTCTCCGGCAGCATCGGCCCCAGTGGCAGGCGCCACCGCGCCTCGCACAGGCCCATCAGCGCGAGGGCCGTCTTCAGCGGCACCGGGTTCACCTCGATGAAGAGGACGTCGTTGAGCTCGAGCATCTCGAAGTGGAGGTCGCGCGCCTCGTCCCAGCGGCCCGCGGACGCGAGGTCGTAGATGCGCGCCACCTGCCGGGGCGCCACGACCCCCGTGGCGCTGATGTGGCCGCTGCCGCCCAGCGCCAGCATGGGGTAGGTCATCGTCTCGGCGCCGCAGTAGACGGCGAAGTCGCGACCCGCCTCCTTGAGCGTGTAGGAGACGTCGTCGAGGTTCTTCGTCGCGTGCTTCACGCCGACGACGTTGGGGTGGTCGCGCCGCAGGCGGCCTATCGTCCTCGGCGCGATGTCCACGGCCGCGCGCCCGGGGATGTTGTAGAGGACCACCGGCACCTCGGGGTCGAGGGACGCGACCTCCTCGGCCACGCGCGCGAAGTAGCGGTAGAGGCCCTCCTGGTTCGGCCGCACGTAGTACGGCGCGATGACGAGCACGCCGTCCACGCCGAGCTCCACGGCGTGCCGCGTGAGCTCCAGCGTCTCGTCCAGGTTGTTCGAGCCGGTGCCCGGCACGAACGGCACGCGGCCGGCCACCCGCTCCTTGACGAACTCGACGACCGCCTTGCGCTCCCCGCGCGAGAGCGAGCTGGGCTCGCCCGTGGTGCCCGTGCACGAGAGCCCGTGGCTGCCGTTCGCGATCTGGAACTCGATGAGCCGCTCGAGCGCGTCCCAGTCGATGCGCGCGTCTTCGCCCACGAAGGGCGTGGGGAGCGGGACGATCGAGCCTCTTGGTACCCGCATGCGCCTCCCGCGTCGTGGCCGACCCGGCCGGCTCGAGGCCCCGGGCGGTCCACGGGTCGCTTGTCGATGGCTAGACCTTACGGCGGGGGGACGCGGGCGGCAATCGTCGAGACCTACAAGCCGGTGCCTCCGACTTGTAGTCGCCCACAGTGATTGAGTGTCACATTGTCATGCCGCGCGCTGGAACGCGTCGCTGCGCCGCGCCAGGCCGGCGAGCAGGCGCACGGTGGCCTCCGTGCCCTGGCGCAGCATGCTCACCCGGTAGAACTCGTTGGGCGCGTGGGGGCCGTTGTCCGGCTCGCTGAAGGCGAAGTAGAGGCACCAGATGCCCATCACCGACTGGAACTGCTCGGCCACCGGCACCGTGCCTCCCGTCCACACCGGGAACGGCTTGCGGCCGAACACGGCGCTCATCGCGTCGGCGGCCACCGCGAGGGCCGGGTGGTCGAGGGGCATCTGGTACGGCCGCCCGCTGCCGGGGATGGGGGTCAGGGTCGCCCTCACGCCGGGCGGCGTGTGGCGCTCGACGTGCCGCTTCAGCGCCTCGAACACCGCCTCCGGCTCCTGGCCGACCACGAGGCGGCAGGTGATCTTCGCGAACGCGCGGTTGGGCAGCACCGTCTTCACGCCCGCGCCCTGGTAGCCGCCGCCGATGCCGTTGACCTCCAGCGTCGGCCGCACGGTGCGGCGCTCCTCGGGCGTGTAGTCGGGGTCGCCCCACCACTCGCTCAGCCCGAGCTGGCTCAGCTCGGCGGCCTCGTCGAGGGGCAGCGCGGCGATCGCCCGCCTCACCTCGGGCGCCAGCGGCGGCACGCCGGCCCCGAAGCCCTCGACGACGACGCGGCCCTGGTCGTCGTGGAAGCTGGCGATGATGCGCGCCAGCGCCGCCAGCGGGTTGGCGACGGACCCGCCGTACATGCCCGAGTGGAGGTCGCTCGCGGCTCCCTCGACGACGAGGTCGGCGCCCACCAGGCCGCGCGACCCCACCGTCACCGACGGGATGCCGACGCCGAAGATGCCGCCGTCGGCGCAGACCGCCAGGTCGGCCTTCAGCAGCTCGGCGTGCTCGCGCAGCACCGGCGCGAGGTTCGGGCTGCCGATCTCCTCCTCGCCCTCGACCAGGAACGTCACGTTCACGGGCGGCTTCGCGCCGGCGGCCAGGTAGGCCTCGACGGCCTGCACGGCCGTGAGCACGCCGGCCTTGTCGTCGCAGGCGCCGCGCCCGAAGAGCTTGCCGTCACTGACCTCGGGCTCGAAGGGCGGGCTGTGCCACAGCTCCAGCGGCTCGGCCGGCTGCACGTCGTAGTGCCCGTAGAAGACCACCGTGGGCAGCGACGGGTCGTGGTGGAGCCGCCCCACGACGACGGGGTGGCCCGCCGTGGGCAGGGTCCGCACGTCGTCGATGCCGGCGCTACGCAGCCGCTCGGCGGTCCAGCGCGCGGCGGCCTCGACGTCCGGACGCCTCTCTGGCTCGGTGCTGACGCTGGGGATGCGCACGTACTCGAGCAGGTCGGAGACGTAGAGCTCCGCGCTGTCGGCGACGTGTCGCAAGGCCTGTTCCAGGGCTGGTTCTGCGGGGTCCACGCCACAACCTATCCGCGGCGCGACGCGTCGTCAACGTGAGAGGGGGCGATCACGCGCTCTCAGCGGCCCGGCGGCGGGCTCGAGCGCCGGGCTCCGCGCGGCTCGCGGTCGCCTCAGCTCGCCCCGTCGGCGCCGCGGTCGAGGCCGCAGTACCTTCCCCGATGGAAGACCAGCGGCGCGCCGGGAGCGGCGCGCAGGGCCTCGACCTCGCCTATGAAGATCGTGTGGTCGCCGGCGTCGAAGCGCGAGTGCATGCGGCAGAGCACGTGGGCGACGGCCCCGGCGATGACCGGGAAGCCGTGGAAGGGCTCGAACGGGTCCTCGCCGGAGGGCGCGCGCCGGCCCGCGAAGACGTCGGAGAGGGCCCCCTGGTCCTCGGCGAGGACGCTGACCGCGAAGCGCTCGCTGGCGGAGAGCGTGGGGTGGGCGCGCGCCGACCTGCCCAGCGAGACGGCGATGAGGGGCGGCTCGAGCGAGACCGACATGAAGGCGTTGACGGTGACGCCGTAGGCCTCGCCGCCGGGGCCGAGCATGGTGACGACGGTGACGCCGGTCGGGAAACGCCCCATGGTGCGCCGGAAGTCCAGCTCGTCGAAGCCGCGCTCGCCCTCCTCGAGGGCGGCGGCTCCCTGGTCGGGGGCGACGGTGCGGACGCCGGCGAGGCTCATCGACGGAGTCTAGGCGGGGCCGCGCGGGCGGTCAATCGTAGCCCGCGACAAGGGCCCGCGTTCTCTTGGTGCGAGACGACAACAGCGCGGAGGCGGGGCCGGGCGTAGACTCCAGTGGAAGCTCATGTCGGCGACACTGAGACCGCTCCTGGAGCGGGAGGACCTAGGGCTCACGCTGCTGCACGGCGACCCGGAGACCGCGTACGGGTCCGTGGCCGTAGTGGGCCGCGAGTCCGACAGGCCCTGGCTCGCCGCCAGCGACCTGCGCCTGCACGAGGGGCGCTTCTCCCTGCCGCGCCCGCCGGCCGACCCCGTGCTCGACCCGCCGCCCGCCGCCGTGCTGCACGCGCTCTCGCCGCGCCAGCGCACCGTGCCCCAGGCGCTCGTCGAGCGCTGCCGCACCGCCGGCGTGGCGCTCGTCGTCTCGCCGCCCACGGTGGGTCCCGGGGTCGTCGAGGAGGCCGCCCTGCGCCTGCTCGTCGAGAGCGCCGGCCCCGCCCTGGCGGGCCTCGCGAACCTCCAGCGCCAGCTCCTGGCGACCCTCGAGGGACCGAAGCCCGAGCGCGAGGTGCTCGAGCGGGTCAGCCGCCTCTCCGGCATGGGCATGGCCGCGCTGAGCCCCTGGGGCGAGGTCGTGGCGCGGGCGGGGGACACGAGCGGACGCCTCGGCGGCGGCGACCCGTCCGCCCTCGCCGAGGGGAGGGTGCGCCTCAGCGGGCGCGACGCGCTGGTCGCCCGCGTGGCGGTCCGCGGCCGCGTGCGCTTCACGCTGATCGGCTTCGACGCCGGTCCCGGCTCGGCCGCGTGGCTCGAGCTCGCCCGCACCCTGCTCGTGGCCGCGGCGCTGCAGCGGTCGGCCGAGGCCCAGCACGACCGCAGCCGCAAGGGCGCGCTGCTGGCCGAGTGGCTGGCCGGCCCGCAGGCGGCGCCGATGCTGCTGCCGCGGCTGGTGGCGGCCGGCATCGAGGAGGAGGGCGAGTACGTCGTCGCCGTCGCCGAGGTGGGCTCGCGCGCCCGGAGCGGCCGGATGGCGGCCGCGCGCGGCCAGGCGCTGCTCGAGAGGCTGAGGGAGGCCGCCGACGAGTACTTCCGCACGCGCGGCTACGGCTCGCTGTCCGAGACGCGCGCCGAGCACGTCGTGTGGGTCTACTCGGGCGGCGCGCCGCGCGCCCAGGCCGAGCCGCTGCTGAGAGCGCTCAAGGCCGCCGCCGGCGACAGGACGCCCGTGCGCCTCGGCCTCAGCCTGCCGCGCGGCGACCTCACCGGCGTGGCCGACGCCTACCACCAGGCCGTGTTGGCCGTGCAGTCGCTCGCCGCGCCCGACGGGCTCGCCTGGTTCGACCTCGTCGACCCCGTCTACTGGGTCCTCAAGCAGCAGCCGCCCGCCAACCTCGCCACCCTGCGCGACAGGCTCGTGGGGCCCGTCAAGGACGCCGACGACGGCAAGCTGTGGCGGACCCTCACCGCCTACCTGCGGGCGCCGAACGACCTGGGCGCCCTCGCCGAGGAGCTGCACGTGCACGTGAACACCCTGCGCTACCGCCTGAAGCGCATCGCCAACCTGCTCGGCGCCGACCTCACGCGGCCCGAGACGCTGGCCAAGCTCTACCTCGCCCAGCAGATCGACGCGATGCTCGAGCGGGAGGGCGCGGCGTGAGCTCCGCCCCGCCGCCCGCCGACGTCGGCCGGCCGAGCGAGAGGGCCGCGCCGCTGCCGGCACGTGGGGCGAGCGCGGCGGGGCCGCGTCTGCGGGCCGCCGTGCTCGGCGCCGGCACGATGGGCACGGGCATCGCCCAGCTCCTCCTGCAGTCCGGAGCCGAGGTCGCGCTCGTCGACCCGTCGGCGGCGCAGCTCGAGCGGTCCGTCGCGAGCCTGGGCGAGGTCTTCTCGCGCCTGGCGGCCAAGGGTCGCCTCGAGGAGGCGCCGGGCGCGCTGCTGGCGCGCCTCTCCACCTCGGGCGAGCTGCGCGCCGCCGCCGGCGCCGCGTGGGTGATCGAGGCGGCTCCGGAGGACCTCGCGCTGAAGCGCGACCTCTTCGCCCGCGCCGCGTCCGCCGCGCCCGGCGCCCGCCTGGCCACGAACACCTCGACGCTCTCCGTCACGGCCATAGCCGCCGCCTGCCCCGAGCCCGAGCGGGTCGTGGGCCTCCACTTCTTCAACCCGCCCGGCCTGATGCGCCTCGTCGAGGTGGTCCCCGGCGTGCGCACGGCGCCCGAGGTCGTGTCCGCCGCCGTGGAGCTGGCGCGGCGCCTGGGGCGCGAGCCGATCGTCGCCAAGGACTCCCCCGGCTTCGTCGTGAACCGCCTGGCGCGGCCCTTCTACCTCGAGGCCGTGCGCCTCCACGCCGAGGGCGTGCCCGTCGAGACCGTGGACGCCGCCCTGCGGGGCGCGGGCTTCCGCATGGGCCCGTTCGAGCTCCTCGACCTCATCGGCATCGACGTGAACCTCGCCTCCAGCGAGAGCGTCTACCGCGCCTTCTTCGAGGAACCGCGCTTCCGGCCGCACCCGCTCCAGCGCGCCATGGTCGCGGCCGGCCTGCTCGGGCGCAAGACGGGGCGCGGCTTCTACCGCTACGACGAGGACGGCGCGCGCGTCGGGGACGCGGGCGCGCCGGCGGCGACGGGCGCCCGCGGCGGAGCCGCCGGCGACGAGGGACCCGCCGCGTCCGCGGGGGCGCAACCGGCGACCGCGGTCGCCGGCGCCGCTCCCGGACGTCACGCCTGGCGCTCCGGCGACGCGCCCGCCTTCGCCGTGCGCGGCGACGGCGCCGTGGCCCGCGCCCTGCGCGCGTCCCTCCCGCTCGCCGACGACGAGGAGCGCGCCGACCTCGTCCTCGACGCACGGCTCGAGGCGCCGGCTGCCGCGGGGCGCGACGACGTGGCCGTGCTCACCTGGGGGCGCAGCGCCGCCGCGGCCGGAGCCGCCCTCGGCTTCAGCGCCGTGCCGCCGCCCGGCGGCGGCAGGCTCACCGTCGAGCTCTGCGCCGCCGGCGCGCTCCCCGGCGACGCGCCCACGCCGGCGCTGGCGCGGGCCGCGGACGCGCTGGCCGCCGCGGGGCTGAACGTCGTCGTCGTGCCCGACGTGCCCGGCGGCGTGGCGTTCCGCGTCGTGGGGCGGCTGTTCGACGAGGCCGTGCGGGCGCTGCTCGAGGGCCTGGCGCCGCGCCGCGAGCTCGACCTCGCGATGCGGCTCGGCGTGAACTACCCCGCGGGCCCGCTCGAGTGGGGCGAGGCGTTAGGCTCGGTGGACGTGACCGAGGCCCTGAGGTCCCTGGCCGAGGGGACCATGGACGGGCGCTTCGCGCCGCACCCGTGGCTGCTGAGCCGCGCGTCCGCGGGCGCGTCCGGCCTGCCGGAGGCCGTCGGGAGGGAGACGTGAGCAGCGTCAGGGAGGCTTGGCTCGTGGCGGCCGTGCGCACGCCGATAGGCCGCCACGGCGGCGCGCTGGCGGACGTGAGGCCAGACGACCTCGCGGCCCTCGTCCTCGACGAGGTGGCGAACCGCGCCGGCGTGCCCAAGGGCGACGTGGCCGACGTGGTCCTCGGCTGCGCCAACCAGGCCGGCGAGGACAACAGGAACGTCGCGCGCATGAGCGCGCTGCTGGCCGGCTACCCGGTCGCGGTGCCCGGCGTGACCGTGAACAGGCTGTGCGGCTCTGGGCTCGAGGCCGTGGCGCAGGCGGCGCGCGCCGTGATGCTCGGCGACGGCGAGCTCTACGCGGCCGGCGGCGTCGAGTCGATGAGCCGCGCGCCCTGGGCGGTGCCGAAGCCGGGGCGCGGCTACCCCACGGGCTCCGTGACCGCCTACGACACGTCCATAGGGTGGCGCTTCGTGAACCCGCGCATGCAGGAGGAGTACGGCACCGAGTCGATGGGCGAGACGGCGGAGAACCTCGCCGAGGAGTACGGCATCTCGCGCGACGAGCAGGACGCCTTCGCCCTGGCCAGCCACCGCAAGGCCACCGCCGCCATCGCCGCTGGTCGCTTCGCCGACGAGCTGGTGCCGGTCGGCGTGCCGACGCGGAAGGGCGTGACGCTCGTCGACACCGACGAGGGACCCCGCACCGACACCAGCATGGACGCCCTGGCGCGTCTGCGGCCGGCGTTCCGGCAGGGCGGCACCGTCACGGCCGGGAACTCGAGCTCGCTGAACGACGGCGCGGCCGCGCTGCTCGTGGCCTCGCGCGACTACGCCGAGGCCCACGGCCTCAAGCCCCTGGCGCGCGTCGTGGCCACGGCCGTCGCCGGCGTCCCGCCGCGGATCATGGGCATAGGGCCGGTGCCGGCGACGCGCCGGGCGCTCGAGCGGGCCGGCATGACGCTCGAAGACGTCGGGCTCATCGAGCTGAACGAGGCGTTCGCGGCCCAGTCGCTGGCGGTGCTGAGGGAGCTGGGGCTCGACTCCGAGGACGCGCGCCTCAACCCCAACGGCGGCGCGATCGCGCTGGGGCACCCCCTGGGCTGCTCCGGCGCGCGCATACTCACGACGCTGCTCCACGAGATGGTGAAGACCGACGTCGAGGTGGGCCTGGCGACGATGTGCATAGGCGTCGGCCAGGGCATCGCGATGGTCGTGGAGCGCGCGTAGGTCGGGCGGGACCGACACGGGAGGCGACCGCGAGCGCCCGGCACGGGAGGGCAGATGGGAGCAGTAGGCACGGGAGTACGGATGTTCGACCCGCAGATCGAGACGATGCCGCAGGAGAGGCTCAGGGAGCTGCAGGGCGAGCGGCTGAGGCGGCTCGTGCGGTACGTGCACGAGCGCGTGCCGTTCTACCGCCAGAGGCTCGCCGAGGCGGGCGTGGACCCCGACTCCGTGAGGTCCATAGACGACGTCGGGCGCCTGCCCATCACGCGCAAGAAGGACCTCCACGACAACTACCCGATGGGCCTCTTCGCCGTGCCGCCCTCCGAGCTGGCCCGCGTGCACGCCTCCTCCGGCACCACGGGCAAGCCCACCGTGGTCGGCTACACGAAGAACGACCTAGCGCTCTTCGCCGAGGTGAACGCCCGCTGCCTCGCCGCAGCCGGCGGCAGGCCGGGCATGGTGTTCCACAACGCCTACGGCTACGGGCTCTTCACCGGGGGCCTGGGCCTCCACGGCGGCGGGGAGCGGCTGGGGATGTGCGTCGTGCCCGTCTCCGGCGGCATGACCGACCGCCAGGTGACTCTGATCATGGACCTGAGACCGGAGATGATCGCCTGCACGCCGAGCTACGCGCAGACGCTCGCCGAGGCGTTCGCGGCGCGCGGCGTCTCGCCGGAGGAGATCCCGCTGAAGTACGGCATCCTGGGCGCCGAGCCGTGGACGGAGGCGATCAGGCAGGACGTGCAGAGGGGCCTCGGCATCCAGGCCACGAACATCTACGGCCTCTCAGAGGTCATCGGCCCCGGCGTGGCGAACGAGGCGGTCGGCGAGGGCGAGGGCTCATACGTCTGGGAGGACCACTTCTACCCGGAGATCCTCGACCCGGACACCGGCGAGCCCGTCCCCGACGGCCAGGACGGCGTCCTCGTGATCACCACGCTGACGAAGGAGGCGCTGCCGCTGCTGCGGTTCTGGACCGGCGACATCACGAGCCTCACCCGCGAGGTGGGGCCGAGCGGGCGGACCCACGCGCGCATCGGCATGATCCGCGGGCGCACCGACGACATGATCATCGTGCGCGGCGTGAACGTCTACCCGACCCAGATCGAGGCCGTGCTCGAGCACGTGCCCCACGCCTCGCCGCACTACCAGCTCGTCGTGCGCCGCGAGCGGACCCTCGACGAGGTCGAGCTGCGGCTCGAGCTCGACCAGGAGACCTACGCCCGCCTCGGCGTCGCGCCGCGCGACGACGGCGCCCTCAACGTCGAGGACCCCGTCGAGCGCCTCGCGCACGAGGTGGAGCACCGCATCAGGGACAGCGTCGGCATCGGCATCAAGGTCACGCTGCTGGCCCCGGGCACCGCGCCGCGCTCGGCCGGGGGCAAGCTGCGGCGGATCGTCGACGAGAGGAAGCTGTGAGGGAGATCCCGACGGGGTACGTGGCCGCGCACGAGCTGGTCGTGACGCCCGCGATGACCGTGGACTTCGAGCAGGAGGACCCCGGGCTCGGGGCCCTCCACCCCGTGTACGCCACGTACTGGATGGCGAAGCACATGGAGCTCGCCAGCCGCAAGGTCATCCTGCCGTTCCTCGAGGAGGGCGAGGAGGGCATCGGCTTCCGCGTCGAGGTCACGCACCTCGCCTCCGCCCTGCCCGGCATGCGCGTGCGCGTGGAGGCCCGCTTCCGCGAGATGGTCAAGAACCGCGTCCACGCCGACTGCGTGGCCAGGAACGAGCTGGGCGACGTGATCGGCGAGGGCGCGACGGTGCAGGTGATCCTGCCGCGGGAGAGGCTCGAGGCCAACTTCGCGCGCCTGCGCGAGCGGGCGCGCGTGCACGCCGGAGGAAGCGCGACGTGATCAAGCTCATCGCCATCTACGACAAGCCCGACGACGAGGCGGCGTTCTGGGACCACTACGAGAAGGTGCACGCGCCGCTCACGCGCGAGCTGCCCGGCCTCCAGGGGCTGGAGCTGCTGCGGGTCACCGCCGACGCCTTCGGCGGCGAGCCGCCCCACTACCTTGTCGCCACGATGTCCTTCGCCGACAGGGACGCCTTCAAGGCCGCGATGCGCTCGGAGGAGAACAAGCGCCTGGCCGCGGACCTCATGAGCTTCGCCAAGGGCAAGGTGAGGGTGCTGGTCAGCGAGGTGAAGGAGGTCTAGCGCGTACGCGGCGAGGCTCCGAGGTCCCGTCGACGGCGCCTCGCGGCGGCACCGGCCGGGCGCGCCTCGTCTCCGGCGTGTGCTAGGCGTCCTATCTGCGCCGGCGACCTGACGGATATCCTCTGGCCTGGCAGGGAGGTCGCGTGGCCACCGTACATCTCCTGGGCACGGGCGCTGCCCTGTCCGACCCCGAGCGCACCACGACCATGCTGGCGGTCGAGGGCGGCTCGTCGCTCCACCTCGTCGACTGCGGCGGCGACGCCGCCCAGCGCCTGCTCGCCTCGGGCATCGAGCTGCCCACCGTCTCCGACCTCATCGTCACGCACGAGCACGCCGACCACGTCTCCGGGTTCCCCCTGCTCATGGAGCGCCTGTGGCTCGCCGGCATCGGCGCCAGCTTCGCCGTGCGCGGCATCAGGCCGGCGCTCGACCAGGCGCGAAAGATCCACGACGCCTTCGACATCGGCTCCTGGCCGAACTACCCGCGGCTCGACTACCGCGAGTTCGCGCTCGAGGACGGCGCCCTCGTCCTCGAGGACGACGACTTCGTCGTGCGCGCCGCGCCGGGCAGGCACTCGGTGCCCGTGGTGGGCCTGCGCTTCGACTCGAAGCGGACCGGCCGCTCCGTGGCCTACTCGTGCGACACCGAGTACTCGCCGTCGATCGTCAGGCTGGCCGAGGGAGCGGACCTGCTCCTCCACGAGGCGACGGGCGAGGGTCCCGGCCACTCCACGTCGGCCTCCGCCGGCCGGGTGGCGAAGGAGGCCGGCGTGGGCAGGCTCGTGCTGGTGCACCTCCCCCCGCTCAACGGCAGGGCCGCCGAGTGGCTGGAAGCCGCGCGCGCGTCGTTCCCCGACACCGTCATGGGCAGCGACGGGGACAGGATCGAGTTCTGACCCCCGGGGGGAGCTAGGCCCGGAAGCGGACGAGCGCCCGGGGACCTACCGGCCGACCGGGCATCCACCGTTCGGCGGCGTCGGCGCGACCGACCGGTCGACGCGCGCGGGGCCCCGCCCCTGCGAACCTCGTGGTCATGACGATGATCACGGTCCAGGGACTCACCAAGAGGTACGGCGACAGGACCGTCGTCGACGACGTCAGCTTCGCGGTCGAGGAGGGCGAGACCTTCGGGCTCCTCGGGCCGAACGGCGCCGGCAAGACGACGATCGTCGAGACGGTGGCGGGCCTGCGGCGTCCTGACGCGGGCACCGTGCGGGTGGCGGGCCTCGACCCCGTGGCCGACGCCGACGCGGTGAAGGAGGTCCTCGGCGTACAGCTCCAGGAGAGCCGGTTCCCCGACCGCCTCCGCGTGGCCGAGGCCCTCGAGCTGTTCGCCTCCTTCTACCGGTCGCCGGCGCCATGGCGCGAGCTGATGGCGGAGCTCGGCCTCGAGGACCAGCGGAACACCCCGTTCGCGAAGCTCTCGGGCGGCCAGCGTCAGCGGCTGTCGATCGCCGTGGCGCTACTCGGGCGTCCCCGGGTGGCGATCCTCGACGAGCTGACGACCGGCCTCGACCCCAACGCCAGGCGGCAGACCTGGGGCCTGGTCGAGCGCCTCAAGGGGCGCGGCGTCACCGTCGTCCTCGTGACCCACTTCATGGAGGAGGCCGAGCGCCTCGCCGACCGCGTGGCGCTGGTCGACGCGGGTCGCCTCGTCGCGCTCGACACGCCGGCGGGCCTCGTCGCCTCCGCTGTGGCTCCGCAGGTGATGCGCTTCAGGCCCGGCGCGCCCCTCGAACTCGAGGAGCTGCGCGGGCTGCCGGGCGTCCGCTCGGTGGCCCGCGACGGCGAGCGCGTCGTGGTCTCGGGCGGCGGCGAGGTCGTCCACGCCGTGACCTCGCTGCTGGCCACCCGTCAGGTCATCGCACACGAGCTGCGCGTCGAGCAGGCTACTCTCGACGACGCCTTCATCGCGCTGACCGGCCGTCGGCTCGAGCCAGCGGCCGCCACGGAGGCATGAGATGACAGCGCTGCTGACCATCACCAGGACCGAGGCCAAGCTCTTCGCGCGCGAGCCGCTCGCGCTGTTCTTCGGGCTGGTCTTCCCCTCGCTGCTGCTCCTCGTCATCGGCGCCGTCGTCCCGGGCGCCCGCGAGCCCAGCCCCGACCTCGGCGGCCGGCGCTTCGTGGACCTCTACGCCCCTTCGGTGATCGCCTTCAGCCTGGTGACGCTGGGCATCAACGTCCTGCCCACCGTGCTCGTCACCTACCGCGAGCGCGGCTTCCTGAGGCGCCTCGCCACCACGCCCCTGCGCCCGGCGCGGCTCGTGCTCGTGCAGCTCCTCGTGCACGCGTCCGTGGGCGTGGTCGCGACCGTGGCCGCGCTCGTCGTCGGCCGCCTGGCCTACGGCGTCCCGCTGCCGGGGGCCCCGCTGGCGTTCGCCCTCGTGCTGGCCCTCGGCATGGCGAGCCTCTTCGGCATCGGCATGCTCGTGGCGGCGCTGGCCCCCACGTCCTCGGCGGCGCAGGGCATGGGCATGGCCTTCTACTTCCCCCTGCTGTTCTTCGCCGGCGTCTACTTCCCGCTCGAGGGCATGGCCGGGCCGCTGCGCGCCGTCGCCGACCTGATGCCCAGCGGCGCGGTCGTCGCCGGCCTCGTGGCGACGATGGGCGGTGCGATGCCGGAGACCCGCGACCTCCTGGTGATGGCGGCCTACGCCGTGCTGTTCACGGCGCTGGCGGTGAGGACGTTCCGTTGGGAGTGAGCCTCCCGGAGCCGCGGGGGGAGCGGGCGGGCTGGGAGCTCTGGCTCCCCAGGATCACCGCCTACGGTCCCTACGCCACGCTGGCGGCGGGGGCGCTCTTCGCCTTCCTGGGCGGGGACGCCCCCGCACGTCCGTGGTGGGCGGGCCTGCTCGTGGTCGCCGCCGCGAGCTGGGTCTACCTCCTCTACACCCGGCCGGGCCCGCCTCCGAAGGGCAGCCCGCGGGCGTTCGTCTACTTCTTCGGCTTCGTGGCCCTGGCGGCCCTGCTCGTCCTGCAGCACCCGCTGTTCTTCATGGTGCCGGTGGCGGCGTTCTTCCACGTCCAGGTGCTGGGGCGTCCGGCCCTGGTCTTCCTCGGCCTCTTCGTGGCGTCGATCGTGACGAACTCGCTGATCGTCTACCCGCAGGCCGCGCCGGGCGCGCTGTGGATCTTCGGGATCGTCGTGTGCGTGCAGACCCTGGGGATCGGCCTGGGCGTGCTGGGCACCGAGAAGATCCTGGCGCTGTCGAGCGAGCGGGCCAGGGCGCTGGAGGAGCTGAGGCGCGTGATGCGGGAGAACGAGGGCCTGCACGCCCAGCTCCTGGAGCAGGCTCGCGAGGCCGGCGTCGCCGACGAGCGCCAGCGGCTGGCCCGCGAGATCCACGACACCGTGGCCCAGGGCCTGATCGGCGTGATCACCCAGCTCGAGGCCGGCCGCGGCGCGGACGAGCCGGAGCGCCTGCGCCGCATCGAGAACGCCATGAGGATCGCCCGCGAGAGCCTCGTGGAGGCGCGCCGCGCCGTGCAGGCGGCCACGCCGACCGCTCTCGAGGGACGCAAGCTGCACCACGCGCTAGAGGAGGTGGCGCGCTCGTGGTCCTCCCTGCAACGGGTGCCGGCGTCGTTCACGGTCACCGGCGAGCCGCGCGACCTCCACCCCGAGGTGGAGGTCTCCGTCCTGCGCGTCGCGCAGGAGGCGCTGGCGAACGTCGCTCGGCACGCCCGCGCCTCGCGCGTGGCCGTGACGCTCTCCTACATGGGCGACGTCGTGACCCTCGACGTGCGCGACGACGGGGTCGGCTTCGCGCCGGGCAGCGAGGGCGGCGGCTTCGGCCTGGCGGGCATGCGCGCCCGCGCCGAGGAGCTGGGCGGCAGCGTGCACCTCGAGTCGGAGCCCGGCCGCGGCACGGCCGTGTGCCTCGAGCTGCCGACCGTGGCGCCGAGGTACGCGTCGTGAGGGGGCGCCGCCCCGTCTGCGCGGCCGGCTCGCGGGCGCCGCGCGCCGGTCGGTCGGCGACGGGTGCGCTCCCGTGAGCGCGCCCATACGCGTCCTCGTCGTCGACGACCACCCCGTGGTCCGCGACGGCATCCGCGGCATGCTCTCGGGCGCCAGCGGCATCGAGGTCGTGGGCGAGGCGCCCGGCGGCGCCGAGGCCGTGGAGCTGGCCGCGTCGCTGAGGCCCGACGTCGTGCTCATGGACCTGCGGATGCCCGGCGTGGACGGGGTCGCGGCGATCCGCGAGATCGTGGCGCGCGGCCTCGAGAGCCGCGTGCTCGTGCTCACGACCTACGACACCGACCGCGAGGTCCTCTCGGCCATCGAAGCGGGCGCCACCGGCTACCTGCTCAAGGACGCGCCGCGCGACGAGCTGGTGCGGGCCGTCGAGGCCACGGCGCGCGGCCAGGCGTTCCTCTCGGCGTCGGTGGGCGCGCTGCTGATGGAGAGGGTCAGGTCGCCCGAGCCGGAGGCGCTCACGGAGCGCGAGCTCGAGGTGCTGCGGCTCGTCGCCTCCGGCGCCACGAACCGCGACATCGCCGAGCGCATGTTCGTCAGCGAGGCGACGGTGAAGACCCACCTGCTGCACGTCTACGAGAAGCTGGGCGTGAACGACCGCGCCGCGGCCGTGGCGGCGGCCTACGACCGCGGCCTGCTCACCCCGGGCGAGCGGCGCTAGCCGCCGGACCTCACCCCTTCGTGCCCGTCGTCGCGATGCCCTCGATGAAGTAGCGCTGGCCGAAGAAGAACAGGACGATCAGCGGGACCGTGAGGACCGTGGTGGCGGCCAGCACGAGCTCCCACTGCATCTCGCCGCCCTGCCCGAAGCGGTCGATGAGCGTCTTGATCCCGCGCGGCATGGTGAACAGGGCGTTGTCGTAGAGGTAGATGAGCGGCTTCAAGAGGTCGGTCCACAGCGCCTTGAACTCGAAGACGAACACGACGATCAGCGCCGTGCGGGTCAGCGGCAGCGCGACCCGCCACCACATCTGCAGGTAGTTGGCCCCGTCGATGCGCGCGGCGTCGAACAGGTCCCGCGGCACGCCCAGGTAGAACTGCCGCAGCAGGAAGACGTAGAAGGCCGACCCGAAGAGGTTCCCCGCCCACAGCGGCACGAGGGTGTTCACCATCCCCAGCCCGTTCCAGATCAGGAAGATGGGGATCATCGTCACGGCACCGGGCAGCATCATGGTCGCCAGCACCAGGCCGAAGAGCGCGTCGCGGCCCTTGAAGCGGAAGTAGGCGAAGCCGAAGGCCACGGCCGCGCTCGACAGCGTGACGGCCGTGGCCCCCAGCAGCCCCACGACGACGGAGTTCCGCAGCCACGAGAACAGCGGCGCGGCGCGCCAGACGTCGACGTAGTTGCTCCACGTCACCGGGTCGGGGAGCCACCCGCCGCTGAAGACCTCGGAGCGCGTCTTCAGCGAGGCGCTGACCAGCCACACCAGCGGGGCGAGGAAGACCACGGTCACGCCGCCGAGCAGGGCGATGAACAGGACGCGGCTGACCATGCGGCCGACGCGCTTCTCGCGCCTCTCGACGGCGTGGGTGGCGACGCGGCGCCGCGGGACGGTGGCCTCGGCCAGCGCCACGGGCTCACCTCCCCTCGTAGTAGACCCAGCTCCGGCTGACCCGGAGCTGGAAGAGCGTGATGACGAGGATCACCACGAACAGCAGCCACGCCATCGCCGAGGCGTAGCCCATGTTCAGGAACTCGAACGCCTGCCTGAACAGGTAGACGACGTAGAACAGCGCGGCCGAGCCGCCGGCGCCCGAGTCCATCTGCCCGAAGTACATCGTGTAGACCTCGTCGAACACCTGCAGGGACGCGATCGTGTTGACGATGAGCACGAAGAACACGGCGCCGCTGATCATGGGGAAGGTCACGTGCCTGAACTCGGCCCACCCCGAGGCCCCCTCGATGCGCGCGGCCTCGTAGAGGTTCCGCGGCACGTTCCGCAGGGCGGCGTAGAGGATCACGATCGTGCCGCCCAGGCTCCACAGGCTCATGACCACGAGGCCCGGCTTGATCCAGGCGGGGTCGGTGGTCCAGCCGGGCCCGTCGACGCCGACCAGGGCCAGGGCGCGGTTGAGGATCCCCACGGAGGGGTTCAGCACCCACAGGAACAGGGCGCCCACGGCCACGGTGGGCGTCAGCGAGGGCACGTAGAACGCCGTGCGGAAGAAGCCGGCGGCCCGCGTGACGCGGTCGAGCATCAGCGCCAAGCCGAGGGCCAGGGCCACCGACAGCGGCACGTAGAGCGCCGTGTAGAGGAACGAGTTCCACAGCGCCAGGCGCAGCCGGGGGTCGGTGGCCAGCTCCCGGTAGTTCTCGAACCCCACGGACCGGGGCGGCCTGAGGACGTCGTACTCGGTGAACGACAGGTAGAGGCTCGCGACCATCGGGACGGCCGTGAAGACCAGGAAGCCGACGACCCAAGGGGCTATGAACGACCAGCCGGCGCGGGCCTCGGCCCGCCGCAGGCCGCTCCTGCCCACGGCGGGCCTGGAGGCCACGGTTCCCGTCCTCAGCGCGCCCATGCCTCGTCGAGGGCCGCCTGCGTCTCCTGCTGCGCCTGCGCGAGGGCGTCGGCGGCGGTCTGCTCGCCGTTGAGGACGCGGTTCACGGCGTCCGTCCACGCCTGCCTCACCTCGGCGCCCGCCGGGTTCGCGGGGATCGAGAAGGCGGCGTCCTGGACCTCGAGGATCACCTCGACGCCGCGGTCGAACGCCTCGTTGCCGCTCGGCTGGACGAGCTCGCCGAAGATGCGCTCGTCGGCGGCGAGGTTGCCGGTGTACGTGCCGGTGTAGGTCGCGCCCGACTCGGCGCGCAGCCTGGCGCGCTCCTGCGCCGCCGCGTACCAGGTGTCGGGATGGGTCATCGTGGCCATGAAGGCGCAGGCGGCGTCGGGGTTCGCGGCGCCCGCGGGGACCGCCCAGGCCGAGCCCGTCGCGAACGAGAGGACGTTGCCCTGCCTGTCGCGGAAGGGGGCGAAGGCCACGGGGGCGTCGGGCGAGGACTCGACGAGCACGTTCACGTACCACTGCTCCATCGGCCAGGCGCCGATCTGGTTGGACGCGACCTGGTTGCCGGCGCCGAAGAAGTCCCACGTGTCGCGGAAGGCCATGAACGGCCCGCGCCCGCCGGCCGCGTCGTGCAGGCCCGCGGCGAACTCGAGCGCCTCGACGGCCTCGGGGCTGTCGAGCATGGCCGTGCGACCGTCGTCGGAGACCAGCTGGCCGCCGTTGGCGCGCACCCACAGCGGGAAGAACTCGGGCAGCTTGGGGTCGAAGCCGATGCGCGTGACGTTCCCGCCGTCCACCGTGGTGAGCTGCTCGTTGAACCGCGCGATGGCTTCCCAGTCGCTGGTGTCGAGGTCCTCCAAGGCCATGCCCGCCTCGTCGAGCGCGGCGGTGTTGACGATCATCAGCACGATGTTGTTGAACTCGGGCACACCGTAGACCGTGCCGTCGAGGGTGACGGGCTGCAGCGCGGCGGGGCGGAACTGGCTCACGTCGATGCCGGCCTGCTCGATGCACTGGTCGAGGGGCTGCAGGGCGCCGCGCCTGGCGTACGTCGAGAGGTCGTCGCGGTTGAGGTACACGACGTCGGGCGGGTTGCCGGAGGCGATGGCCGTGAGGAGCTGCTGCTGGTCGATGGCGCCCTCGGTGAGCTGGAGGTTCACGTCGGGGTAGAGCTCCCTGAAGCGGTCCACGCGCACCGAGGCGATCTCGTCCGGCACGCCGAAGCCGAGCACCCGCAGGTCGCCGGAGGCCTCCATCTGCTGCGCCGCGGCCAGGCCCAGGCACGCCGCCAGGGCGAGGGCCGTGAGCGGGCGGCGGTACCGTGCCCGGTCCTCGTGGTCGTCCGGGTTGCGGTTCATGGTCCCTCCCATGGGTCTACCGGCGCGCCGCTTGGCACGGCGCCCACCCCGGCCCCGCCCCTCTGACCACGCCCGGTAGACAGCACTCCCCCCGCGCCCGGAACCCCGTGCTGCGCCGCGTTCCGCGCGGAGGCCTGTCTCTGCCAGCGTGACCGGTCAGGCTTGGAGCCTTGGCTGTGACTCTAGGGCCTGGCGTGTGAGGCGCCTACTGCCTGGCATGAGAACCTTTCGTCCAGGCGGCGGCCGACGAGGACGCGCTTCTCATGGGCCTTCCGGGCCTCTGGGTCTTCCGGGTCTCCTTGCTCCTGCGGGTCTTCTGGGGCCCCGGCCCGAGGCGCGGCACGCCGCGCCCCCCGGCCCGCGGTGCGGCCCGGCGGGGGCCGCCCGCGACCGGTCGTCACCCGGGCGCCGTCGCCGCGCTCGACCGCGGCGACGGCGACGTCACACGACCGCCTCGAGGTAGGTGTAGCCGATCAGCTCGCGGTCGTAGAGCTCGAGGAACTCGGCCATCTCGCCCTCCGTCATGCCGCCCCGCGCCCTCACCTCCTCGGCCTGGGCATGGACGGCGGCGTGGAGGTCGGGCGTCTCGTAGCCCATGTTCTGGATCACCCGCCGCGCCTTCTGCCCCTCGATGAACAGCTCGACGTCGTAGCGCCCGTCGGGCGTGAGGCGGACGTGCGCCTCGTGGACCCGCCCGAACAGGTTGTGGGCGTTGGCCAGCACGTCCTGGTAGGCGCCGGTGAGGAAGATCCCCAGGTAGTACGGCTCCCCCGACCTGACGTCGTGGACGGGCAGCGTCCGCTTGACGTCGCGCAGGTCGATGAAGCTGTCGATCTTGCCGTCGGAGTCGCAGGTGATGTCGAAGAGCGTCGCGTCGCGCTCGGGCCGCTCGTTCAGACGCGTGAGCGGGGCGATGGGGAACAGCGACTTGATGGCCCAGTGGTCGGGCAGCGTCTGGAAGACCGAGAAGTTGACGACGTACCTGTCGGCCAGCATGCGCGGCAGCAGCTCGAACTCCTCGGGCACGTAGTCGAGGTCCCTCACGACCTTCTCGACCTTGCCGAGGATCAGGTAGTAGAGCTGCTCGAAGTGGGCGCGCTCGAGGAGGCTCAGGTAGCCGAGGTCGAACAGGTTGTGCATGGTCTCCTTGTTCGCCACGGCCTCGTTGAAGACCTCGCGGTACGTCTTCGCCGTCACCTCCCCGACGAGCTCGCGCATGTCCTTCACGAGCTGGTGCGGCTCGCCCTCCAGGGGCGGGAGGTCGATGGGCTGGCGCGTCGGGCCGATCGTGTCGACGACCGGCACCACTACCACCGAGTGGTGCGCCGTGAGGGCGCGACCCGACTCGGTGACGATCACGGGGTGGTCGACGCCGGCCGCGTCGCACACCTCCATGACCGTGTAGACGACCGTGTCGGCGTACTCGCGCAGCGAGTAGTTCGCCGAGACGTAGTAGGTGGTCTTCGAGCCGTCGTAGTCCACGGCCAGGCCGCCGCCCACGTCGAGGAAGCGCACCTGTGCGCCCATCTCGGCGAGCTCCACGTAGGCCTGCGCGGCCTCGCGCACGGCCACGCGGATGCGCCTGATGTCGGTGAGCTGGCTGCCGATGTGGCAGTGCAGGAGCTGCAGGGCGTGGGCGAGGCCCTCGCGCTTGACCCTCTCGACCACGTGCACGAGCTCGGCGGCGGTGAGGCCGAACTTCGCCTCGTCGCCGCCCGACGACTCCCACTGGCCCGTGCCGCGCGCGTGCACCTTGAAGCGCACCCCCAGAGCCGGCTCCACGCCGATCTCGCGGCTGATGCGCAGCACGCGCTCGAGCTCGCCCAGCTTCTCCAGCGTGATGATCACGTTGCGTCCGAGCTTCCGGCCCCACAGGGCCAGCCTGATGTAGTCGTCGTCCTTGAAGCCGTTGCAGCACAGCAGCGCGTCGTCGTGGGTGTCGTGCGCGAGGCAGAGCGCCAGCTCGGCCTTGCTGCCGGCCTCGAGGCCGGTGCGGTAGCGGGCGCCGTAGTCGGCGATCGTCTCCACGACCACGCGCCGCTGGTTGACCTTGATCGGGTAGACGCCCTGGTAGCGCGAGCGGTAGCCGGCCTCGGAGATCGCGCGGGCGAAGGACTCGTTGATGCGGTCGAGGCGGTCCTCGATGATGTCGGGGAAGCGCAGCGTCAGGGGCAGGTCGAGGCCGCGCTCGCGCAGGTCGGCGACGATGTTCACGATCGGCACGGGGGCGCCGTCGCGGTCAGACACCGTCACGCGGCCCGCGTCGTCGATGCCGAAGTAGCCTGTCGACCACGACCTGATGCCGTAGATCTCGTCGGCGTCCGCGATGGAGAAGCCTGGGTCGAGGGAGAGCCTGCTCACGCCCCAGAGGGTAGCCC
>DASVDQ010000151.1 GCA_036381035.1 Trueperaceae bacterium
CGCCCGCCGCAAGCCCGGCGGCGTGATGGTCTTCGAGGTGGACCGGTGCGACATCCTGCCGTCCGTCCTGCCGGACATCGCCCACAAGATGTTCGCCCGCATGAAGGTGCAACCATGACCTGGCTATTTCGCAACGACAGTGTCGAACACGAGGGGCGCACACTCTACCGCCTCGCGGGGACGCACGAGACGGGGCGGGGCGCCGAAGACCGGGCGCGGCGCATCCGGCGCCGCGGGATTGCCGCCATCGTGCGCCCTTTGGAGCCCCCCCGGCCGAACGGCCGGGGCACGTTCGCCGTATACGTCGAGGACGTCGAGGACGCCGGGGCGTAACCCCGGCCCGAACCCTGGAGGATGCGACATGACCCGCACGACCATCGAGCACGCGACCTGCCCCGAGTGTGGCGCCGAGGACGAGACGCGCCACCGCCCGACCTGCCGGTACGCCCCGCCCCAGGACTGGACGCTACGCCCCGTCCGGGCCGCGCTGGTCATCCTGGGCGGCGACCTCGACCACCGAGGCCGCGCCGTGATTCCGGGTAAGTGGTACCTGGCCCGCGTCTACGACGACACCGAGGAGATCGTCGCCGGGCCGTGGACCGCCGAGACGCGCGCCCGGCGTGTGGCCGAGCTGGTGACCTCGCCTCGCGCGACCGTTGCGCTGCATCCCTGGCACGGCTTCGCCTACTACAGCTCGGCCCTGTGGGTGAGTCCTCGACATGCGATCACGACGCGCGGCGAGGAGTGGTACTACATGGATGAGACCTGGCACGCGCTGGCGTTGAGCACGTTCATTCGTGGCTTTGCTGCGCTGGACGAGGAGGCGCGAGGGCGCGCGCTGCGCGAGGTGGCCCCGCGCCACTATGGCGAGTACATCCAGCGCGGCGAATACCGCTAACCCCCACGGGCCGGGGCGTGTGCCCCGGCCCACAACCAACCACCACGGAGGCTATCATGAAGCGCACTTATCGTGCAGCATACTGGACGGACGGACAAGGCGAGCTTGTCCTAACCGCGCCTGAGCACGCATCTCTTTCTGACGAG
>DASVDQ010000152.1 GCA_036381035.1 Trueperaceae bacterium
GAGGTGGGGGCGGGCGAGCTCGTCGTCGTGCTCGGCCCCTCCGGCTCGGGCAAGACGACGCTCCTCAACATCGTCGGCGGCATCGACGCGGCCACATCGGGCAGCGTGCTCGTGGACGGCGAGGACATCGGCGGCTACGACCAGCGCCGGCTCACCGAGTACCGCCGGCGCGTGGTGGGCTTCGTCTTCCAGTTCTTCAACCTCGTGCCGTCGCTCACGGCGCTGGAGAACGTGGCCCTGATCGCCGGCCTCACTGGGTCCGAGGAGAGGGCCGAGGCTGCCGGGGAGAGGGCCGAGGCTGCCGAGCAGCGCGCCGGGACCCGTGTCGGCGCCGCCGCGGACCGGGCGGGGCACCGGGCCGGCGGCGCCGGGGAACGCGTGGCGACCGCCACCGACGAGGCCCGCGACGCCCTGGCCGCCGTGGGGCTCGCGGGGCGCCTCGACCACTTCCCCGCCGCGCTCTCCGGGGGCGAGCAGCAGCGCGTGGCGATCGCCAGGGCGCTGGCGAAGCGGCCCAGCCTCCTGCTGTGCGACGAGCCCACTGGGGCGCTCGACCTCGACACCGGCCGCTCCGTGCTGAGCCTCCTGCGCCGCGTGAACCGCGAGCGCTCGCTCACGACGGTCCTCGTCACCCACAACAGCGCCATCGCCAAGATGGCCGACCGCGTCGTGCGCATGCGCGACGGACGCGTCGAGGAGGACCGCGTCGTGACAGACCCCCTGCCGGCCGAGGAGGTGACCTGGTGACGCGGGGCGCGGGCGCTTCTCCCTGGCGCGCCAAGCTGTGGCGCGACCTGCGGCGCCTCCGCGGACCGTTCATAGCCGTCGCCGTGACCAGCTTCCTCGGCGTGGCGCTCTTCGGCACCAGCTACGGCGCCTACCGGAACCTCGTGGCCTCGTACGACCGCCTCTTCGAGGTGACGGGCTTCGCCGACCTGACCGTCGCCGGCGGCGACGTCGAGGGCTTCGCGGCGTCAGCCGCCGGCGTGCCCGGCGTGGACGCGGTGACGACCCGCACCGTCGTGGACACGTTCGGCGAGGTGAACGGCAGGCGCCTTGCTGTGCGCGTGAT
>DASVDQ010000153.1 GCA_036381035.1 Trueperaceae bacterium
GGAAACTCCTGCCTCTGCGACGTACACGGGGAAGGCCTGCGAGAACAGTGTCTGCGCGCGGAGGCACATGACCAAGGATGAGATCCAGCTGTATGAGCTGCAGAAGCAGCTGGAGCTCACCGCTATCTGTGACAGGCACCCAAGCGAGGATTGGCCTTGCTTCAACGGGGAGGGGCAATGAGGATCATCTGGTCCAGGACCACCCTGAGTTGCACTTTCCGGGCCATCCTCCGTGAGGCTCCTGTCGTCTGGCACCCCGCTAGCGGCAGGTACATTCAGCCCAACGTGCTCCGCATCGAGTACAGCAAGCCCAACGATCAGAAGTGGTCGACATCAGGTGTCCACCTCACGGGCAAAGGTCCGGATGGGACTTTACTCACCGCGTCCTTTGGGGCGGATGAGGAGTCTTGGCCTGCGTGGATTCGTGAGGCGGCCAAGGAGAAGCTGGAGCAACTCCACGACAACTACAGCGTGTAACGGTAACGAGCGAGGGACAGGGAGCGCAACGGTGCTCCCTGTTCCGCATAGGGAGGGAACAGACGATGGGTGCGAATGACAAGGAATACCAACGGGATTACCGCAGGCGCAACCCTGACTACATCCGCAGGCAGAAGCGGCTGGAGAAAGCTCGCAGCGAGGCACGCCGGATCCTCGCTGAGAGGTACCCTGATGAATACCAGGCTATCCTTGCGGAGATCCACAGGAGGGAAGGCTTGTGAGTGTGAATGAGGAGATCCAGGTTGCCTATGACACGGGTGTGAGGAACGGCATCGAGTTAGGACAGAAGCAGGGTGCAGCAACAGCGTACGCAGACCTTCAGGCATGGGCTCTGGAACGACTGGAGAACGTTGCCCCGTACAGCGACACCCGGACTGCGCAGGATCTACTCGATTACTGCAACGCGCGCCTGTCCGAGACTGCGGTGGACGGGGTACCATCTATAGACCGCAAGGAGGGCAGTGATGGTACGCAGCCAGAAGCGGGGCACGGGCAATAGTCCCAAGGACGAAATGTGGATTGAATGGATGCAGCAACACGGTGGGCTGACTCCAATCGATCCTGATGAAGCTGGGCTGCCCTGGCCTGCTATGCAGCAGTGGGACGGGGACGCAGACAACGAGGGCAATCCCTGGATGGTGCCCCCGCCCCACAAGTCCTGTCGCGGCAAGGCATACGTACGGGACGCAGACGGCAACTATATCATGGACCGCAACGGAAAGCGCATTATGCGGCCATGCTGGAACTGGCCTATGAAGGGCACAACCGTCTGTATCTACCACGGCGGTGGCGTTGAGAAAGTCCGAAAAGGAGCAATGGAACGCCTGATTGGCGCTCTTGACTACACGACCGCTGAGCTGATCCGGCTGGCGCTGTCCAAGAAGACAGATGACAAGGTGAAAATCCAGGCTATCAACAGCATCCTAGACCGCACAG
>DASVDQ010000154.1 GCA_036381035.1 Trueperaceae bacterium
GACCGGGTGTTCGGACGGGACTCGTTCCTCAACGAGATCGTCTGGGCCTACGACTACGGCGGCAGGCCGAGGAACCGCTGGCCGGCGAAGCACGACAACATCCTCTGGTACGCCGTCGACCCGGAGCGCTACGTGTTCCGCTCGGCCGACGTGGACCGCGTGCCCTACATGGCGCCCAAGCTCGTCACGCCGGAGAAGGCCGCGCGCGGCAAGGTGCCCACCGACGTGTGGTGGCAGACGATCGTGCCGACGCACTCGCGCGAGAGGACCGGCTACCCGACCCAGAAGCCGCTGAAGCTCCTCGAGCGCATCGTGCGGGTGCACTCCGACCCCGGCGACCTCGTGCTCGACTTCTTCGCCGGCAGCGGCACTACGGGGGAGGCCGCCGCCCGACTTGGCCGCCGCGCGCTCCTCGTCGACTGCAACCCCGAGGCCATGCGCGTCATGGAGCGGCGCCTCGGGCCGTACGGAGCGCGGTTCTTCGGGTGGGAGCCGGTTTGAGCTAGGCGCGGCCGGCCCGTTCTGGCCGCGTCTCGCTGGCGCCCATGTAGCCAAGGCGGCCCGTCCTGCCGGCGTCCCGCGCGAGCCGGCGGCCCTGTGGCACGCGCGCCGCCGAACGGCACCGGCTGCGGCCCGCCGGAGCTGGCTACGACACCGCCCTAGGTGCGACGCTACCTGTCGCCTCGGCGTCGCATCCTGTCTTGAGGCGCGGCAGGTCGTCCCGGGGGGAACGTCCACCTGCCGCGCCTACCACTGCCTTCGAGTTACGTTCGGCCCGCGGGGTTCGGCGCCGATGCGAGGCCTGGTGCGTCAGTGAGCCGCCGCCTGGCTGGGCAGCTCGACGCGGAAGACGGCGCCGCCCTCCGGCGCGTTGGCGGCGCGGACGGCGCCCCGGTGCAGCTCGACGAGGGCCTTGACGATCGCGAGGCCGATGCCTGACCCGCCGGAGGTCCGCGAGCGCGCGTCGTCGGTGCGGTAGAAGCGCTCGAAGATGCGGCGCTCCTGCCCGGGAGGTATGCCCGGTCCGGTGTCGCGCACCTCTAGCACGACGGAGTCGGCGCCGGGCGTGACGCTCAGCAGGACGCGGCCGCCCTCCGGCGTGTGCCGTAAGGCGTTGTCGAGCAGGTTGCCGACCACCTGCATCAAGCGCTCGCGGTCGGCCTGTACCGGCGCCCGCGCCGGCGCGGCCACGTCGAGGCGCACGCGCTTGGCGTCGGCCTGCACGCGGTAGCTGGCGGCCGCGAGACGCGCCAGGTCGGCCAGGTCGACCTCGTCGACGTGCAGCGACAGCCGCCCGGCGTCGGCCAGCGACAGGGTCCGCAGGTCGTCGACGAGCCGCGAGAGCAGCAGCACCTGCGTGTGCAGGTCGCGCACCTCCTCGAGGCTGAGGTCGACGACGCCGTCCTCCATCGCCTCCAGGCGCCCGCGCATCACGGTCAGCGGCGTGCGCAGCTCGTGCGCGATGTCGGCGACCATGGCCCGCCGGCTGCTCTCGAGCGCCTGCAGGCTGTCGGCCATGGCGTTGAAGCTCGCGGCCAGGCGCTCGGTCTCGGAGCCGCGCTGGCGGCGGCGCCTCACCGGGATGCGTGCCGAGAGGTCGCCGGCAGCGATCCTGCCAGCCGCAGCGGTCACCCCCTCGATGGGTCTAGCTATGAGGCGTGCCAGCACCAGGGCCAGCACCACCGCCAGGCCGAGGGCCAAGACTGCCGAGCCCACGAGGGCCACCGTGCGGCGCTCGAGCGAGCCTCGCACGTAGGCCAGCAGCGTGCTGCGGCTGACCGTGTCGCCCGTCGCCGACGCCGATGCGAGCTCCGCCGCCTCGTTCTGGGGCCCTCCCCCCGCCTCCGGCGCGCCGTTCGCCTGGGGCCGCGGCGCGTCGTCCCCTGCACCGCCCGGCGGGGGTACGGGCTGCCCTGGCGTCGGGCGGCTGCCGTAGCGGGCGGCGGCCAGGGCGCTCAGGGCGCGCAGCTCCGCCCAGCTGCTCGGTGAGAGGTCGCGCAGCAGCGGTCCTCCCGGAACGACCGCCAGCCACGTGGCCGGGTCGCCCCGCTCCGGGATGTAGACCATCACGTTCCGGTCGCCCAGGCGCACCTCGATGCCCCGCAGCATCGCCAGGGTGGCGGCGTGGTCCGTGGCCGCGGCGGCCCGCCTGCCCAGCAGCGCCCGGCCCACCGCGGCCGGCGTCAGCGCGGGCCTCTCCTCGGGAGGCAGCGCGACGTTCTCGCTCGCGATGCCGCGTAGCTGCGGGACCACGAGGAGCGCGATGGTCACGAGGGTGACGCCCACGAAGGCGAGCGTCAGCCTCACGCTGAGGCGGCTCATGGTCCGCCCTCCGGCTTGTGCGCGAGCTC
>DASVDQ010000155.1 GCA_036381035.1 Trueperaceae bacterium
GCCGACGCCCCAGCGGTAGGAGGTGCTGCCGTCCTGGGCGCGGCTCCTGTCGGCCTCGGCGGTGAGGGAGACGGGGTCCAGGCGCCTGGTCGTGACGCTGAGGGACTGCGAGTCGGCCGTGCCCGTCGACCTGAGGTCCCATCTGGCGCCGACGCTGACGTCCTCCTCCGGGGTCACCTCGGCCGCCAGGCTGGCGTCGATGCGGTAGCGAGCGCCGGTCGCCGTGGGGCTATCGTCGCTCGAGACGTCGAGCCGCAGCTTGGGCCTCAGGCTGCGCGACCGGGGTCCGCCGAAGGCGGCGCCCGCCCCGACCCCGAACGAGACGCTGTTGCGGTTCAGGCCCGCGGCCGGCACGCGCAGGCTCGTGGACTGCGCCGACGCCCGCCAGTCGACGGACGACACGCCGGCGAACGGGTCGCGGTAGCGGTCGCTGGCCGCGAGCCGCGCCGTGAAGACCTGGCTCCCCGCGCTGCCCTCGGTGGACTGGACGGCGACGAGCGCCTGCAGGTCGGGCGCGCCCTCCGGCTTGGCCACGACGAGGGCCTGGAAGTCATTGCTCGCGCCCAGGTTCGGGTCGGTGCCGTCCGACGGCGTCCGCTCGTGGGTGATGGAGAGGAGCTCGGCGCCCTCGCGCACCTCTAGCGAGACGCCCTGGCGCCTGATCCCGATCGGGTCGAACCGCAGGCTCACCTCGCGTTCCCCGACCGAGAAGGCGATGTCGCCCCGCGCGATGGGCCCCGTGTTCGGCGCGGCGTCGCCTCCGAGCAGGATCAGCGCGTACGAGACGCTGAACTCGCCCCTCAGATCGGTGATGCCGTGGCTGGGCCCCTGGCGCCCGGCGTCCGGGGGTACGCCCGCCCCCGGCTGCGCGAGCACCGCGTTCGCCTGCAGCGCGAGGGATGTCGCCAGGAATAGTAGTCGCCTGCTCATGCGCCCATCGGGCGCGGCGACCGACATCAGTAGCCGACTCCGATCGTTAGAGGCACCTGAGAAGGATATGAGGAACCGCACGCGAGGCGCTAGCTGGCAGTTCACATGGGGCTGTGTTTCGGGGGCTCTCGGAAGAGGGTCGAGCGAGGAACGCTGTGGGGTCCCTGGCGGCGCCGGCACGGGCCTTGACCGAGTTCCCGGCGCCGCTCCCTCTCCTCGCGGCGCCGGCTCGAGCGGAGGGGCTGGGTAGAGCCCGAGGCTTAGCCGGCGCGTGACGTCCTTCCCTGGCGGCACCGACAGGCCGAGTCCCCGGCAGAGCTCGACGCGATGGGTTAGGGTGCCCAGGTCAACTCTTCGAACGGTGCTGAGCCCGGGCCTCGCGGCGCGCCTCACCACCGCGACTGCACCGGGGGATCACATGGACCCGCAGAAGCTCGACGCCGCCGTCGCGTTGATGCGAGACAACTGGCACCTCATCACCCACGATGAGAGCGCTTACAAGCCTGGCGTCGCCGAGGGCCTCGCCCCCGTGTTCAAGGCGGCCGCCGACGGCGATCCGACCTGGGTGGGCGGGTTGAAGAAGGAGTTCCGCCGCTACTCCAGCCACATAGGCTGGCGGGCGGCAGGCGCGTTCCAGAAGTACGCCTCCCACTACGCCGTCCAGGTCGGCCGCGCCGCCGCGGCGCTCGATAGCCCCTTCGACGCCGACCTGTTCTGGGACGTGGCCCTCGCGCCC
>DASVDQ010000156.1 GCA_036381035.1 Trueperaceae bacterium
TGCTTCTCGGGATCTTCGCCTTCTTGGCGGCGGCGCTGACGTTCGCTCGGCGCGCGAGCTCCTTGAGGAAGCGTTCCTTGCGTGCCTCAGTGGAGTCCTCGCGGGCGCGTTGACGTGTCCGAGTCGTCCGAGCGTCGGCCATGGCTCAGGCCCCGATCGTGATGATCGTGGCGCCGTCGATCGACCCGTAGAGCTGGCGGCACTCGGAGCGCGTGAGGACTCGCCTGGTGGTGACGAGCGGATTGGCCTGGGTGGCATGAGTCCAGACGAGGCCCGTCAGCGCCTTGAGGACGAGACTCGCGGCGGTGTCGGCGTTGGGGATGCTCTGGGCTGGCCAGCTGGTCGGTGGTAGGTTCTCGTCCGACGTGTAGACGAGCAGGAGGTCGACGTGCACGTGCCCGTGCGGTACGAGCGGGTGGCCGCGGCGGCCGAGGCCGAGGCGCCTGGCTTCGGTGCGGACGGCGTCGACGTAGGCGGCCGCTGGGACGTTGTCGCGGCCGTCGCCGTTGCGTTCCCGGGATTGTGGCCTGCCTGGGATGATGATGCGCACCGCCGCCTCCTTCGCGGGGGATCGTGCGCCCCGGAGGGGCGGTGCTGGGTTGATGGTAGCAGACGATGTGGCGGTCATGAGTCCCCTGTCATCTCCTCGATCGTGACTGTGAGCGCGCCCCCGGCGCGCGGCTCGCCCCGCACGATGCGCAGGTCGTCCACCTGGCTGTCGTCGTCGAACACCCGCGCGAACGCGAGCGCGTCCAGCACGGCCTTGTTCAGGTTGTCCAGGTCGCGGCGCCGGCGGTCGGGCGGGTGGGCGGTGATGGTGAGCCGGACGCGGGCGGCGCCGAGGCGGTCGGTGGCTTGCATGGCGCACGCGGCTGCGACGTTCCCTCGGTACTCGTGGCCCTGGTGACTGATGTGCATGCGGTGGCCGGCGCGGCGCCAGTACGTGTTCACGCTCGGTGGCCAGGGCAGCTCGAGGGTCACCGTGTGACTCCGGCGAGGCGGTCGGCTTCGTCCTGGGCGGCGCGGTCGTTGGTCGCGGCGAACCATGCCTTGCGGCTCATGGCCTTGCGGCGGTCGCAGCACTCGAGTGGCGGGTGCCACCACACGACGCGGCCGCAGGAGCTGTACGTGGGTTCGGCGCCGGCGTCGCAGTACGGGCAGCCCTTCTCGGGGTCGCCGAGGATGATCGCGCCCGTCTCGTCCCGTGGCTCGTTCGCGAACAGCGGCCTCACGAGGGGCCCTCGAGGGCGAGCGTCTCGCCCGGCAGGAGGCGCTGCTGCGCTGGGGCGGGCGTGGCCTCGTGCTCGGCTTTGAACGCGCGCTCGAGCTGCGCGAGGCGGTGCTCGCTGGCTTCCTCGAGGTCGCGGAACGTCGCGCCGGAGCGCTTGAGAACGGCGATCGCTTCGGGCGGCGCGTCGTGTGGGCGGCCGGCCTTCAGGGCCTTGATGAGCGCTTGCCACGCTTCGCCGGCGAGCTGCTTCGGGTCGCCCTTGGCGGCGTGGAGGAACTCGACGGGCGCCGGCCAGAACCTCGCCTCCTCGAAGAGCTTGCGGGCGGCTGCGGTGAACTCTTCGGTGGTGAGGCGAGCGTCGACGTACTCGAAGTAGCGCTGGATCAGCAGCGCGTGGGGTTCGCGGCCGAAGCGCTCGAGGAGCAGCGTGAACTCGGCGGTGAACACGCGACGGTCGACGGGCATCAGAGTCCCCCGATCGCGTCGGCGACGGCCTTGGCCTTGTCCGCGAGGCGTCGGTCGCTGTCGCTCAGGCCGCCAGAACTTCGCCATTTCTCCGCCCAGTTGAGGACCTTGCCGCCGGTGAGGAGGTTCCCGAGGCCGTAGCCTTTCTCGCGCCAGTACGGTTCGCGGGCGACCTGCTTGACGGCGTCGGTGAAGGTGTCGAGCGCTGCGTCGCCGAGCTCGCGGCGGAGGCGGTCGATCTGCCCGCGCCTGGTGCTGTTGAGGGACTGCACCCTGGGGAGGGGCCCGCGGTTGGCGTTCCAGGCGTCGACGAACGCCTGGTACCTGGGTGGTTCGGGTCCCTCTCGTCGAGGCGCAGCCTCGACATCGCCGGGGGGAGTCGTCGCAAGCTCGGGCGACGAGGGTTTCTCGTTCCCGTTCTCGTTAACGTTCCCGTTCTCGTTAACGTTCTCCACTGGCGTTGCACGTGCATTGCCGGTGCCTTGCTGGTGCTGCGCATCGGCTGGCGACGTGGTGGGGCGCTGCTCGACCGGGGCGTCGCCGGTGGGCTGCCTGTGCGGTGTCGGTGCGGGGAGTAGGAGCTGGTCGCGGCAGGGTCCGGCGGCGGGGTCGGTGGGGCCCGGGAAGGCGCTCTTCGCCTCCTTGGCGTTCGGCTTGTTGAAGCGGGCGAAGTCGACGTATTCGAGGATGGCGTCGTTGTCGCCGTCGCTGTAGACGCGGATGAGGTCGGCAGCCCAGAGCTCGCGGAGGCAGCCGGCGAGTTCCTCGATGGTGAAGTCGCTGCGGCGGAAGACGAGGGCCTTGAGGACGAAGGGTTCGGCCACGTGCCTGCCCTCCCTGTCGAGGAAGGGCAGGATCGTGGCGTAGACGAGGCGGGCGTCTCTGGTGACGCTGTTGAGCTTCTGGCTTCGGGCGAAGCCTTGGTCGAGCATGCGGCCGCGGGCCACGGCTAGTCACCTCCTTGGAAGAGCTGCGGCTGTTCGTCGATGTCGAGGTCTGGCGTGGGCCTAGGCAGGGTCTCCTCCGCCTCTGGTGCGGTCCTGGCGGTGTCGGGGACGACTGGCCAGTGTTCGCGGCGCGTGTCCGTCCACGCGTCGAGGCCTGGGGGCGTGGCGACGGGCGCCCACATGTGGTGCGGTTTGACGGGGACGGTGGCGTTGCCCCAGTGGAAG
>DASVDQ010000157.1 GCA_036381035.1 Trueperaceae bacterium
CCTCGGCCGCCTCCAGGGCCGCCTCCTGCAGCCCGGCGTCGCCGGTCTGCGACGCGCAGCCCTCGAGGAGCAGCGCGGCTCGGAGCCTCGTCTCCCTGTCCTCCCAGGAGGCCCACAGCGCCCTGAGCAGGTGAGGAACGGCGCTCGCCGGCTCGGCCCGGCCGACCATGGCTTCGGCCGCCGCGACGAGCAGCGGTGCGGCCTCGGCGGGTCGTGCGGCGCCGAGAAGGTGGGCCGCGACCCTGGCTGGTGCCACGCCGGGCGCCCTGCTCAGCTCGTCGGCCAGCCTGCGATGCAGCCATCGCCTCGTGGCCGCAGGCATGGTCCTGTGCGCCCGGCTCGCCGCCTCGGGGACGAGGACGAGGTGGTCGTCCAGCCAGCCGCCGCGCTCGAGGCGCGCTAGGTCGGTCGAGACGTCCTCGGGCTGGCGCCCCACGACCCCGGCGAGCAGCTCGGCGTCGAGCGCCTCGCCGGCCACGGTCAGGGCCTCGACGAGAGCCTTCAGATCGGGCCCGAGCCTGCCGGGGTCTAGGGACGAGGCGAGCCGGTCGCCGCGACCGATCGCCGCTGCGAGCCGCGACGTCTCGTCAGAGGGCTCCCCGCCGACCTCGCGGCCCAGAACCTCGCGGCAGGCTTCGAAGCGCGCGAGCGCTGCCGCCGTGTCCCCAGAGAGGTAGGCACAGCGCATGCCGACGCGGTGCAGCCGCTCATCGAGGGGCTCGGCGGCCAGCGCAGCGTCGACGACCGCGAGCGCCTCCTCGTACCGGCCCTCCTCCTCGAGCCGTTCGGCGCGCTCCCGCCAAGCCTTCGCCGCCAGGGCGGCCACGCGGGCGCGCTCCTGCTCGAGCCAGTCCCTGAAGGCTGGGGCGTTTACGCGGCCGAGTCCGGGCAGCAGCCGCAGCGTCACGCCAGATGGGAAGCCGGGCAGCTCTCCCGTGGCCTCGAGCTCGGCGACATCCGTCTCTGCCGCCACCGCGACGGCGTCGTCCCCGTCTTTCAGCCAAGCGGCGGCTCCGGGCAGTTGGCGCAGCTCGTAGAGCTCTTGCCGTAGGTTCGCCGACCGACCGGGGCCCCACAGGAGCTCCGCCAGGTCCTCGCGACGCACCGCCCTCTCGCTCAGGCAGAGGAAGGCGAGGAGGGCCGTCCCCTTGCGCGAACGCGGCATGACGTCGGCTCCGGCCCAGGTGAACCGGACGCCCCCCAACAGGTCCGCGCGCAGGACCACGCGAAGATGATAGGGCCTGAGAGCCCGATGAGAACGCGCAGACGCCCGGGCGGCCGTGAGCCCCCGCCGGCTTCATCAGGTACTGCGTGCCGGCAGGTTCACGACGGCGGCCCTAGGGAACCACGACGCCGGCAGGGCGGCACGTCGTTCGACGGGGGTCCCCACAGGCGCGGCCGATACGAACCCGACGAGCTTTATCACCCCAGCGACCATCGCTGCGATGGTGGCGACCAGCCCGTAGCCGAGGGCGGCTGCCGCAGATGCCGCACCGCCGACTGCCAGGCCGACGCAGCTGAGGACGCTATGGCGCTCGGCGCCGAGCGGGTACCTGGCCCCAAACGCGTGGTCCATCAGACAGAGGAACCCGGCCATGAAACCCAGAGCGCCGATGTTGCCGGCAAGGTCGAGGAGCCACTCGGGGACCGCCGCACCGCGGCCGTCGCTGATCACGCCCAAGGTCTCCCAACCCTCGCTGTCCACGCGCCACCAGCCCACCAGCGTCTCCTCCGCCGGGAAGACATCGGGCACCACGACGAGGTACCCGGACGCCAGGTCCCTCTCGATCGCGGCGCGGGTCTGGTCGCTGATCCCCACTATCGCCTCCGCCGTGTCCTCGCCGGGCACCAGGACGACGAGCTCGGCGCCGGCCTGCTCCGCCCTGGCGATCGCCGCCATCGTGTTGAACTGCCCC
>DASVDQ010000158.1 GCA_036381035.1 Trueperaceae bacterium
GGGCGGGTCGAGCGGGGCGTTCCGCGGGGGCTCAGTCCTGCATCCAGTGCGTCACCGGCCTCGCGAGGAACTCGCGCAGCGGGATCCCGTCGCCGCCCACCAGCAGGGTGCGCCGGGGCGAGAACGCTTTCACGAACGCCCGGGTGCCGGCGTGGAGGTCGGGGACCCTGGAGCTCTTGACCTCGATGGCCACGAGCGTCCTGTCAGCCCTGACCACGAAGTCGACCTCGTGGTTCCTCTCGCGCCAGTAGAAGAGCTCTGCCTCGCCGGCCGCGGCGGAGTTCGCCAGGTGGGCGCCGACGGCGGACTCGACGAGCCGACCCCAGAGCTCGCCGTCCGAGCGGGCCTCGTCGGGGCCGAGCCCGGCGATCGCCGTCATCAGGGCGGTGTTCATGACCTGCAGCTTGGGGCTGGAGGCGCGGCTGCGGGCGGCGTCGCCCGCGAACTTCTCGAGGCCCCTGACCAGCCCAGCGCCGGCGAGGAGGTCGAGGTAGTGGGCGAGCGTGCTGGTGTTGCCGGCGTCCTGGAGCTGGCCGAGCATCTTGTTGTAGGACAGCACCTGTCCGGAGTAGCGGCACGCGAGCTCGAAGAGCCGGCGCAGCAGGGCGGGCTTGCCGATCCGCGTCAGTAGCAGCACGTCGCGCGAGATCGTCGTCTCGACGAGCGAGTCCAGGACGTAGCGGCGCCAGCGGTCCGGCTCGTCGGCCAGGGCGGCGGCGCCGGGGTAGCCCCCGAAGTACAGGTAGCTCTCGAGGTCGAAGCCGAACGCCTCTCGCATCTCCGCGAACGACCAGTGACCGACGTGGATCACCTCGAAGCGCCCGGCCAGGCTCTCCGTGAGCCCGCGCTGCACGAGGAGCGGAGCCGACCCCAGCAGCACGACCTTGAGGTCGCGCCGCGCCCTGGTGTCCTCGTCCCACAGGCGCTTCACTGTCTCCGACCAGCCCGTGACCTTCTGCACCTCGTCGAGCACGAGCACCCCGCCGGACAGGCGCGCGGCGTCCCACTGCTGCTGTACCCACTCCGGTCCGCGAAGCGTGGGCTCGTCGGCGCTCGCGAAGCGCACCGGCACGGCCAGGGCGTCCGTCGCCTGCTGCACCAGGGTGGTCTTGCCCACCTGGCGCGGGCCCGTGACCGCCTGGATGTAGCGGCGCGGCTCGGAGAGCCGGCGCACGAGCTCTGCGACCTGGGGCCGGCGGTAGGTGGGCGAAGTGCTCATCACGTTGAGTAATAATACTCAATACGTTGAGCAAAATGGCGAGCCCTCGCGGTGGCGGCTCCCGGGGCTCGACGCGGGCGTCGGCCGGGGCATCGAGCGGCGGAAGGCCCGACGATCGTGACTAGACCACTCGGTTCGATTGACGGCGGCGAGGGGCGGGCCTATCCTCGGGATACCCTTGGTTTCTAAGGGTAACGAGCGCTCCCCCCACGGCCCGAGCCGCGCGGCGCGCGGCGGCACGAAGCTCGTCCGGATCGAGGTCCCATGCGTCCGCCTGTCCTCTCAGCCCCAGCGGTCCTCGGCGCAGAGAGCGCCCCCACGCGCCCGGCGTGGGCGGTACGACGGGCTACGAGACCCGCGGAGGCGGTCCCGTGAGCGGCGCGCCGCGCGAGCACGCCGCACCGAACGGCGCGGCCCGCGAGCCCGCGCCGCCCCAGGGCCGGCAGCCGGGCGGGAAGCGCGTCCGCGGCGGCGACCTGCCGCCCCCGCGCCAGCGCCTCTCGGCGCTGCTCGTCACCCACTCGTACTTCAGCTTCGGCGCCGGCACGGCCAGCCCCACGAGCCTCGTGAAGCGCGCCGCCGAGCTCGGCTACCGCTACGTGGGCCTCGCCGACGACCTCAACGTCACGGGCGGCGTCGAGCTGTTCCACGCCGCCCACGAGCACGGGGTGAAGGCGCTGATCGGCGCCACGGTGCCGGTGCGCGTGGAGGACGACGTCTACCCCCTCGTCCTCATCGCCGCCTCGCGCTCCGGCTACGAGACGCTCTGCCGCGTCGTCACCCTCGCCCACGAGCGCGACGAGAGGGACGTCCCCTTCCCCGTCCTGCTGGCGCACGCGCACGACCTCGTCCTCCTCACGGGCGGTCGCGAAGGGCTGCCGTCGCGTCTGCTGGCGCGCCGGCGCGTCGGCGAGCTCGAGGAGCTCCTCAGGCAGCTCAAGGGCGCCTTCGGGGACAGGCTCTACGTGCAGCTCTTCCACGACCGCTACCGCTGGGACGAGCGCCGCGCCCGCGTGCTCAGGCGGCTGGCGCAGAGCCTCTCGCTGCCCGTCGTGGCCGCGCCGGAGGTGCGCTACCTCGACCCGGACGACTACCGCC
>DASVDQ010000159.1 GCA_036381035.1 Trueperaceae bacterium
CACCCCGGCGTCCGCGAACTCGCGGACCCGCGCCGCGATCGTCTCGGGCGAGCCCACCAGGTTCGCGCCGCCGATGTCGCGCGGGTCGTGCGTCCGCTTCAGCCAGTCGGCCTCCTGCTGGCGCTTGCGCACCGTGGCCTCGGCCACCTCCCGCGCCTCGGCGTCCGTGGGCGCTATGGAGGTGGGTGACAGGCAGGCGACCTCGAGCCGCAGGTCCCGCGAGTACTTCTCCTGGGCCAGCCTCAGGATCGTGGGGACCTTCTGCCTGTAGAAGTCGGGCGAGCCGCCCACGAGCCAGCCGTCGGCGAACCTGGCGGTGCGGCGCAGGGCCGCGTCGCTCTGGCCGCCGTACCAGATCTTGAGGTCGGGCGCCTTGGGGAAGAGCTCCACGTCCTCGAGGTGCCAGAACGTGCCCTCGTGGGACTGCGGGCCGTCCTCCCTCAGCAGCTTCCTGATGATTTTCAGGGACTCCTCCGTGCGCTTGCCCCGCTCCTCCCACGGCACGCCCGAGACCTCGAAGTCCTTCTTCACGTTGCCGGCGCACACCGAGAGCACGTAGCGGCCCTCGGACAGGTGGTAGAGGGTCGTGGCCAGGCGGGCGACCAGCGTGGGGTCGCGCCAGCCCAGCACTATCGAGGCGGGGATCAGGCGCAGGCTCGGCACCTTGCACGCCAGGTAGGCGAGGACCGAGTGCGCCTCGTAGAAGTCCGTCGCCCGCTCGAGCGCGTCGACGGCCTCCACCGAGCCGGCGTAGAAGTGGTAGCGGTCGAAGTCGCCCCACTGGACGTGGTCGTGCACGAGGACCGCGTCGTAGCCCAGGCGCTCGGCGCTGGTGGCCATCACGTCGATGGCCTCCTTGGACGCGAAAGGGCCCGAGTGGGGGAGGCGTACACCGAAGCGCAAGTCGTTCCCTCCTGAGGGAGCAAGCGGCGGGGGACGGACGTACCGTCCCCCGCCCGGCGGCCTACTCGGCCGCTTCGAGGGTCTCGGCCCAGAACTCGATGGTCGTGTCGGGCGTCAGGTTCGCCACGGGGTCGCGCCAGGCGGCCACGTAGGCCCTGTAGAGGATCGGGATGATGGGCAGCTCGTCCATGAGCTTGGCCTGGAGCTCGTGGTAGAGCTCCTCGCGCCGCGACTCGTTCAGCTCCCCGCGCGCCTGCTCTATGAGGTCGTCGGCGCCGTCGTAGTGGAAGAAGTTCGAGCCGTTTGGCGGGATCGAGTCGGAGTGGAAGACGTCGGTGAAGAACAGGTCGGGGTCACCGAAGCGCGAGGTGGCCGAGAAGGTCACGTCGAAGTCGCCGCTCTCGCGGCGGTCGAAGGCCGTGGTGGCGTCGAGGCCCTCGAGCGTGACGTTCACGCCGATCGCCTGCCAGGACTCGGCCAGGATCTGCGCGATCGTCGTCTCGGGCTCGCGCATCTGGAACATCAGGGTCATGGCGAAGCCGTTCGGGTAGCCGGCCTCGGTGAGCAGCTCGCGCGCGCGCTCCGGGTCGAAGGGGTAGGTGGGCACGTCGTCGGTGCCGCCGGCGACCTGGGAGGGCCGCATGACGTCGGCCGGCTGGTCGAGCCCCGGGAGGAACGACGTGATCAGGCTCTTGTCGATCGCGTGCGCTAGGGCCTGCCTGACCCTCACGTCCTGCACCGGCTCGTAGTTGGGGCCGAACTGGACCTGCATGAGGTTGTAGTACTCGACGACCGTGACGGCCTCGATCGTGTCGCTGTTCAGGAGCTGCTGGGCGACCTCTGGGTTACCCCTGGTGTAGGCCGCGTCCAGCTCGCCGCTCTCGAGCGCCGCCGCCACGACCGTCTCCTCGCCCACGTGCACGAAGGTGACCGTGGCGAAGTCGGGCGGGCCCATGTAGTAGTCGTCGTTCGCGGCCAGGACCACCTCGTCGTTCTGGTTGAGCTCCACGAACGAGTACGGCCCCGTGCCGATGGGGTGCTGCGCGAAGCCCTCGCCCAGCTCCTCCACCGCCGCCCGGGACACGACCAGGCCGGGCCTGTAGGCGATGACGTTGCGCAGGAACGAGGGCTGCGGCTCGGTGAGCGTGATGCGCACGGTGTAGTCGTCCACGGCCTCCACGGACGCCACGCCCGTGAGCAGCGAGTACCAGGACGACTCGGGGTCGTCGAGCTGGCGCTGGAACGTGAAGACGACGTCGTCGGCCGTCATCTCGCCGTACCCGCCGTGGAACTGGACCCCGTGCCTCAGGTGGAAGGTGTAGACGGTGCCGTCCTCCGAGACCTCCCAGCTCTCGGCCAGGTCGGGGGCGAGCTCGCCGCCGCCGGTGCCGGGCACCATCCTCACCAGCGAGTTGAAGATGCTGCGGTTGACGAAGGAGTCCGAGGTGTAGCGCCAGTAGCCGGGGTCGAAGACCCCGCCGGGCCTGGCGAACTGCAGTCGGATGCGGATGTCAGGCCGCGACTCCTGCGCCGTGGCGCCGGCGAACAGCGACAACGTCGCCAGCGCCGCTAGCGCCGCGAACACGACCTTCCAGCTAGCAAGGGTCCGTCGGTGGTTCATCGCCCACAACCCCTCCCGTCGCCCTTCCGGGCCCAGCGGCCGTATACCGTCGTACACGAATTGGCTGGCTGCGAGACTAGCAGTCTCCCCCCGAAGCGTCAAGGAGGACTAGGGCGCGAGTGACGGGGCGCGAGAGCCCCGGCGCGAGTGACGGGGCGCGAGGGCGCGGGACGGGCGGCGAGGCGGCGCGAGTGCGCGGGTGCGGGGACGAGGCGGTGGGAGGGCGCGCCGGTCGCCGGAGCGCGAGCCGGCCGCCGGTGCGCCCGTCCCGACAGGGAGGCGCCGTGGGCCGCGACGGAAATTGACACCCGGGGCACTCGTTGCTAGACTCCTCGCACTAATCCGTATCCGGCTGTATACAGCGGCCCATGCGTTCGCAGGACGTTCGCGCGCCCGCTTCGCCGACCAAGCCAGCGGCCTCCGAGGGAGGACGTGCTCGATGAGCAGACCAGGGCAGCCAGCCTACGCGCGTCGCCGTAGGCGAGTATCTGACCACTACCTTCATGGGCGGTGCGGCCATGGCGCGTACGCCGGCGCGGCGCGGCCTGGTGCCTGCTAGGCGCGTCGCCTTCATGACCGGTGCCGCATGACCTCCTACGTCGTCAGCCGCCTGCTCTCCGCCGTCCCCTTCCTGCTCTTCGTGCTGGTCCTGGCCTTCGTCCTCATCAGGGCGACGCCGGGCGACCCCGTGAGCGCGTACATGGCGCGCCTCGGGGGCGAGAGCGCCGTCTCCCAGGAGTTCATAGACAACCTGCGTCACGAGCTGGGCCTCGACCAGCCCGGGGTCGTCCAGTTCGTCAGGTACGTGCAGCGCGTGCTCCAGGGCGACCTGGGCATCTCCTTCAGCAAGAATCGCCCCGCCCTCACGATAGTGAAGCAGCAGCTCCCGTTCACGGTCCAGCTCGCCCTCGCCGCCATCGTGGTCGCCGTCGTCATCGGCATCCCCGTGGGCGTCATGGCGGCGCGGCGCCGCGACAGCGCGGCCGACTTCCTCAGCTCGAGCCTGTCCGTCTTCGCCTACTCGATGCCGAACTTCTGGTTCGGGCTGATCCTCATCAGCGTCTTCTCGGTGCGTCTGGGCTGGTTCCCCGTGCTCGGCGTGGGCCAGCCCAACCTCGTGAGCCGTCTCGAGCACCTCGTGCTGCCGGCGCTCACCCTGGGCCTGTCCCAGGCCGCCTACATCGTCCGCATGTCCCGCAGCGCCATGGTGGACGTGCTGGGCGAGGACTACATACGCACGGCGCGGAGCAAGGGCGTGGGCGAGACGAGGGTGGCGTACAAGCACGCCATCCGCAACGCCCTCATCCCCGTCGTGACGGTCATCGGTCTCACGCTCGGCAGGGCCCTGGGCGGCTCGGCCGTCGTCGAGATCCTCTTCGGCCGCATCGGCATGGGCAGCCTCCTGGTCGAGTCGATAACCCAGCGCGACTACGTCATGACCCAGGCGGGCGTGCTGGTGTTCGCCGCCGGCGTGTTCGTCGTCAACCTGCTCGTGGACGTCACCTATGGCCTACTCAACCCGCGGATCCGCTACACGTGAGCCTGCGGCGCCGCCGCTCGGGACGCGCCAGACGCTGGCGGAGCCCGTGAAGCCGCGCGCGCCCTCGCGGCTGAGGAGGCTCTCGAAGCACCGCAACCTCGTGGCGGGGACGGCGATCATGGTGTTCTTCGTCCTCGTGAGCATCTTCGGCCCGTTCCTCACGCCCTACGGGCCGAACACGATCTCGCCGGGAGACCGGCTGCAGCCGCCCAACGCCGAGCACTTCATGGGCACGGACCACCTGGGCAGGGACATCTTCACGCGCGCGATCTTCGGCGCTCGCTACTCGATCGCCATCGCGGTGAGCGCCATCCTGGTGGGTGGCACCATCGGCTGGCTGGCCGGCGTCATCGCCGGGTACTTCGGCGGCAAGGCCGACCGCGCCGTCGTCTTCCTCGTGGACACGTTCCTGGCCTTCCCCATGGAGCTCTTCGCGCTCGTCATGATCGCCACGCTGGGCCAGGGCCTCCAGAACCTCGTGTTCGCGATCGCCTTGGCGGTCTGGCCGCGCGTGGCGCGCGTCGTGAGGGGCGAGGTCCTCAAGGTCGTCCAGCTCGAGTACGTGGAGGCGGCCAAGGCCATGGGGGCGCGCAGCAACCGCGTGATCCTCAAGCACATCCTGGCGAACACGCTGGCGCCCACCACTGTGGCCTTGAGCTTCTACGTGGGCACGGCGCTGCTGGTGGAAGCCAGCCTAGGCTTCCTGGGCCTGGGGGTGCCGCCGCCCACGCCCACCTGGGGGCGCATCGTGAGCGACGGGCGCAACTACATGCAGGCCGCGCCCTGGGTGATCACCACCGGCGGGCTCGCCATAGGCCTCATGGTGCTGGGGCTGAACCTGTTCGGGGACGGGCTGAGGGACGCCGTCGACCCCCGCACGAACAGGGTGGTGACGAACCCCGAGCGCGGCTGAGCGCTCGCGACGTCCCTCGCGCCGGACGAGTCGCGTGGAGCGCCCGCGACGTCCCTCGCGCCGGGCGGGACGCGTGGAGCGGCCGGGCGTCACTCGCGCCGGGCGAGACCCGCCGAGCCGCAGCGGGCTGGTCGCCCCGGCCGGGCCGCGGCGAGGTTGACGCTCGCGTCCGACCGTTGTTAGACTCCATCCAGTTGTATACAGCCGTATACGTGGCCCGTGCAGGTGTGAAGGGAGCATGCCGTGCAAGTACTCCGCATCACCCCCGAACAGTTCGACTTGGGCGCCGTCCAGAAGGGCACCAAGCAGCGCTACGCCATCAAGGTCGGCGAGTTCGCGAGCGGCGCTCCCGTGGAGCTGGCCGTGACGGTGGTGCGCGGCCAGAAGGACGGCCCCACGGCCTTCGTGGGGGCCGGCGTGCACGGCGAGGAGCCCGCGGGCATGGACACCGTCAAGCGGCTCGCGCGCGAGCTTGACCCCGGCCAGGTGTCCGGCACCGTGATCGCCCTGCCGCTCATCAACGTGCCGGCCTTCGTGCACCGCCAGCGCCTCTACCCGCTCGACGCTCCCACCGTCGTGGACATCGGTGGCACGCAGCCCGACAAGGACGGCGTCCTCTCCACGCGCATCCTGTGGGCGGTCGTCGACTGCATCGCCAAGGACATCGACCACGCCCTCGACATCCACGCTACGCACCTCGACAGCATCAACTACCCGAGGGCGATGCTCACCTCGCCCGGTGACCTGCCGGAGGACCTGGAGCGGCGGCGCCTCGAGCTGGGCCGGGCCTGCGGCTTCGAGATCATCCACAGGTGGACGCGCAAGGGGCGGAGCGGCGGGCCCACGGGCATCTTCTGCCGTCGCGGCGTGCCGGCCATCGCCATCGAGGCCGGCGAGGGCTGGCGCAACCTCTACCCGTTCCCCGAGATGATGCTGCGGGCCACCTACAACTTCCTCAAGGCGACAGGCGTCCTGCCCGGCGAGCCGGAGCTCCCGGCCATGCAGGTCGAGATCACCAAGCGCTACGAGGTGACGGCCACCAAGGGCGGCATGTCGCACCTGAAGGTGAAGACGGGCGACTACGTGAGGAAGGGCCAGCTCCTGGCCGAGATCCGCGACTTCTACGACGACGTCGTGGAGGAGCTCACGGCCCCGGCGAACGGGATCATCGTGCGGACCTCGCTGCTGCCCATAGTCAACACGGGCGCCCGCGTCTGCAACGTGTACGAGACCGAGGAGTCGGGCTGGGAGACGCGGCAGGTGCCGGAGCTCGAGCGGCACATAGTGGTCTCCGGCTTCTGACGGTCCCTTGACCACCGCCGAGGCCCCGCGAGGACGTCCCCGCGGGGCCTCGGCCTTTACAGGCGGCCCCCCTTCTGCTACCGTGTCGCGCGTCGTATACCGTCGAATACCGCGTGATCGCGAAGGATGACCCCCGTGGCCCCAGAGGAGGGAACGGCATGGTTAGACCCGTACGCGCGCCACACGTCCTGCCCCGTTCGAGGCTGCTCCTGGCCCTCTGCGCCGTCGCCGTGGCGGCGGGGGTCCTCGGCGGAGTGGCCGACACGCAAGGGGCGGCGCAGCGGCCCGACCTGCGCATCAGGCTGCAGTTCGCCAGGCCCGGCGGGATCTACGACCCGGCGTACTGGCGCTACACCTCGGACGGCTGGGTCTACCCCGCCCTCTTCAACCAGCTCGTGCGCAAGGTGCCAGGCACGGGCGGCGACCTCGAGCCGGACCTGGCCGAGTCGTGGGAGGTCTCGGCGGACGGCACGACCTACACCTTCCACCTGCGCGGAGGCGTGCAGTTCCAGCGCGGCTACGGCGAGCTGACCGCCGACGACGTCGTCTTCTCCATCCAGCGGCAGATCGACGACCCCGAGGCCACCTTCCACTCGATCTACTCCAACGTGAGCCGGATCGAGGCCGTGGACGACCACACGGTGAGGATCGTCCTGGCCGAGGCGCAGCCCTCGTTCCTGCTGGCCGTGCTCACGAACCCCAACGGCGCCGGCTTCGTGGTCTCCCGCCGCGCCGTCGAGGAGCTGGGGCTGGACGAGTTCGCTCGGCATCCCGTGGGGACGGGCCCGTACGTGCTCGAGGAGGTCACGCCCACCGACGAGGTCGTGCTCACGAGCCACGACGACTACTTCGGCGGCATGCCCAGCGCGCGCAGCATCACCTTCGTGCACGTGGCCGAGGAGGCCGTGGCGGCGGCCGCGCTGGAGCGCGGCGAGCTGCAGGCCATCTACACGCGCGGGAACCCCGAGGTCGCGCAGGAGCTGCTGAGCTCGCCCGACGTCCAGGCCCAGACCGTCGTCGAGTACTACAACATCATGCACATCGCCTTCAGCCCGAACTTCGCGCCCGTGCAGGACGTGAGGGTCAGGCAGGCGCTGGCCTACGCCCTCGACAAGAGCGCGATCGCCCTGCTGCTGCCCGGCCTCGACCAGCCGGCCGACGTCATGCGCCCCTCGCAGCTCCCGGGCGGCACCGACGACGTGCCCACCTACGGCTACGACCCCGACCGCGCCCGCAGCCTCCTCCGGGAGGCGGGCGAGGGGGACCTCGCCTTCACGCTGATGTTCCAGACCCGCGAGCCCGAGGCCACGATCGCCCAGTGGCTGGCCGATAGCTGGGAGGCCGTCGGCGTGAGCGTCACGCTGGAGGGCACCGAGGCCACGACGGCCCACGACATGCGCACCTCGGGCGACTTCGAGGTCACGTTCTCCGCCACCTCCCGCGCCGGCGACCCGGACTACTTCTTCACCGACGTCCTCCACTCCAGCTCCACGGGAGGCGCCGGGTCGAACTTCTCCGGCTACTCCGCCGCCGACGACCTCATCGAGGAGGCCAGGTACGAGCTCGACCCGCAGCGCAGGCAGGAGCTCTACGAGCAGGTCCAGCGGCAGGTCATGGAGGACCTGCCCGTGATACCGCTCCTCTACCGCGCCTACGTGGCGGCGTGGAGGGAGCCCATCGAGAGCCTGGTGCCCGACAGCACGATCCAGTTCTGGCCCGACACCATCGAGGTCGTCTCGGGCGCGCCGTGACCGGAGAGGGGCCGCCGAGCGGGGGCGAGGGCGGCGCGCCGCGCGCCGCCGGGCCGAGAGGCACCGCCGGCGCACACGGGCCGCGGACGGCGGGCGACGGGCTCGAGTTCGAGCCCCTGACCGCCGTCGCGGACGCGGTCCGCGAGGGCCGGCTGAGCCCTGTCGACCTGGTCTCCCGGCAGCTCGCGAGGGCCAAGACCATAGGGGCCGCGCTGGGCGCGTTCATCACCGTCGCCGAGGACCAGGCCATGGAGGACGCCGCGCGGCTGGAGTCCGCCCTCTCCTCCGGCGCGGTCGCGGGCCCGCTCCACGGCGTGCCCGTGACCGTCAAGGACAACGTCGCAGTGGCCGGCCTGCGCCTGACGGCCGGGTCGGGTCTCTTCGCCGACAGGGTCGCCGACGAGGACGCGCCGTCGGTGGCCCGCCTGAGGCGCGCCGGCGCGGTGGTGCTGGGCAAGACGAACCTCTCCGAGCTCGCCTTCGGCTCCTCGCATCCCGCCTTCGGCGAGCCCCTCAACCCCTGGGACCCGGGGCTGTCCACCGGCGGCTCCTCGAGCGGCTCGGCCTCCGCGCTGGCCGCGGGCATCGGCTACGGGTCGGTGGGGACCGACACCGGCGGCTCCATAAGGATCCCGGCCTCGATGTGCGGGCTCGTGGGGCTGAAACCCACCTTCGGGCTCGTCGAGCTGGACGGCGTGGTCACGATCAGCCGCGAGCTCGACCACGTGGGCCCGCTGGCCCGGACCGTGGGGGACGCGGCCCTGCTGCTCGAGGTCATGGCGCGGGACGGCTGGGAGCGACGCCGGCGCCTGGCTAGCCTGGAGGGGGTGACGGACGGCCTGCGCCTGGGCGTGCTGCCGGACGAGGAGCTAGAGGGTGTCCACCCGGACGCCGCGGCGGCCGTCGCGAGGGCTCGCGACGCCCTGGTGGCGGCCGGGTGCGCGCCGGTGGTCGTGAGCCTGCCCGACCGCGCACTGGCCAAGACGACGATGTGGACGCTCGGCGCCGCCGACCTGCTAGTCGACCTCGAGGCTCACCTGTGGGGCCCGGGGATGGGCGAGGGCCTGAGGGCCGCCCTGCAGCGCGCGGCCGACACGAGCGCCGCCGCCTACGTGAAGGCCCGCAGGGCGCGCGACGAGCTCACGCGGGAGGTGGACGCCCTGTTCGCGTCCGTCGACCTCCTCCTCACGCCGGGCGTCCCGGTGCCCGCGCATCCCACGGCGCAGCGCGCGGCGCTGCGCGACGTGCGGCAGGCGTACACGCCCCTCTTCGACCTCACGGGCCACCCCGCGCTCGTGGTGCCGGCGGCCCTGAGCCGCGAGGGCCTGCCCCTGGGCGTGCAGCTCGTGGGTCGGCGGTGCGCCGACGACGTAGTGCTGGGGGCCGGCCTCGTCGTCGAGCGCGAGGTCGGGTCGCTGTGGGCGCGGGAGGACGTGCGGAGCCGGGTGTCCGCCAACCTCGCCGAGCTGCCGGCGCGGCGCCCCGCCGCCTGACCCCGGCGGGAGCGCCCTCCACGTGCCCGTGCCCGGTTCGTCATGCCCACCCGCGCTCACCCGCACCCCGTCCACCCGCTTTGGTATACGGTGGGATACGAACATGCCCGAGGTAGGTGCGGGAGGATGAAGCCTCGTCTGCCCAGGTTCGTGCGCCGCGCGGTCGCTCTGCTCCTCGTCCTGGCGCTGGGCCGGGGCGTGGCGGCCGAGAGGCCCGACCTCGTCATCGGCGTCGTGGCGCTGCCCAACGGGCTCGACCCCGCCGTCGACATCAACATCGGCGCCAACGGGTTCCGCACGCTCTACTCGGTCTTCGACAAGCTCATCTTCCGCGACTTCCTGGGCGGCGGCCTGCGACCCGGCCTGGCCGAGTCGTGGCGGTGGGAGTCGGACACCGAGCTGGTCCTCGAGCTGCGCCGCGGCGTGACCTTCCACGACGGCTCCGCGCTCACGGCCGACGACGTCGTCTTCTCCCTGGGGCGCGTGCTCGAGCCCGACTCCGGCCTCGTGACGGCGCGCGGGACCTTCGCGAACATCGCCGCCGTGGAGGCGCTCGACGACTGGACCGTGAAGGTCACCACGAGGTCGCCGGACCCCGTCCTCGAGCAGGTCCTGACGATGCAGGAGGCCTCGATAGTCCCCGCCGAGGCCTACGCCGCCGGCGCGGAGGCCTTCAACCGCCAGCCCGTGGGCACCGGTCCGTACCGCGTGGCCTCGTTCGTGGCGGGCGACCGCCTCGTCCTGGAGGCGTACGACGGCTACTGGGGAGGGACGCCGACGGCGCGCCAGGTCGTGTTCCGCGTCATCCCCGAGACCGCGGCGCGGGTCACGGCGCTCGTCACCGGCGAGATCGACATCGCCGCGTCGCTGCCGCCCGACCAGGCGGCGGCGCTGGGGCGGTTCGACGGCGTCGAGGTGCGGCCCGCCGTCCTCGACAACATCCACATGCTCCGCTACAACACCTCGAACCCGGTGCTCAGAGACGTGAGGCTGAGGCGAGCGATGAACCTCGCGATTGACCGCCAGCTCCTGTCCGACTCCCTGTGGGGCGGCGCCGCCGTGGTGCCGCGCGGGCACCAGTTCGAGGCCTTCGGCGACATGTACGACCCCTCGCGGCCCGTCGCCGAGTACGACCCGGAGCGCGCCAGGGCCCTGGTCGAGGCGTCCGACTACGCCGGCGAGAAGGTCTACCTCAACGCGCACCCTACCTGGTACACGAACGGGCTGGCCGCCGCCGAGGCGATCGTCGAGATGTGGCGGGCCGTGGGCATAGACGCCGAGGTACGCGTCGTGCCGGGGCCCGAGCAGCTCTTCGGCCTGAGCCACGACGACCCCTTCGCGATGGTGAACATCTGGTCGAACTCGATGCGCTTCGCCGACCCGGCCGGCGGCCTGTGGGCCACGTGGAACCCCAACGCGCCGCCCCAGGCCAGCGGGTACTGGCGGGCGCCCGACGAGTTCAACGCGCTGGGCGCCGAGGCCGCCGGCATCACCGACAGGGACACGCGCCGCCGGGACTACTGGCGCATGCTCGACATCTGGGAGGAGGAGGCGCCGGGGACCGTCCTCTACTACTCCGTCGAGTTCTACGGGGTGCGCCGGGGCGTGCGGTGGACGCCCTACAGCGACTTCTACATCGACCTCAGGCCCTACAACCTGGCGTTCCGCTGAGCCCTCAGCCCCTCTGCCGGGGGTCGAGCCTGTCCCTCGCCCAGTCGCCCAGCACGGAGACGGCCACGCTCAGCAGGACCAGCGTCGCGGCCGGGGCGGCGGGCAGCGTCCAGTCCGTGAGCAGGTAGTCACGGGTCGTGCCCAGCATCGCCCCCAGGGAGGTGTCGGGCGGGCGCACGCCGATGCCGAGGAACGACAGCGCCGACTCCAGCAGCATCACGTGCGTGAAGTTGGCCGTAGCCAACACGACGAGCGAGGTCGAGACGGAGGGCAGCAGGTGCCTCAGCGCGATCCGGCCACCTGTGGCCCCCAGCGCCCGCGCGGCCTCCACGAAGGGCAGCCGGCCGAGGGCGAGGACCTGCCCCCTGACGACGCGGGCGTAGACCTCCCAGCCCGCCAGCCCGACCACGAGCACCAGCACGGCCTTCGACGTCCCGCCGAGCGCGATGGCCGTGAGCGCCACCAGGACGAAGGGGACGGACACCTGGACGTCGACGAGGAACATGATCAGCTCGTCGACCCAGCCGCCCGCCAAACCCGCGGCGAGGCCCAAGGCGCTGCCGAGCGCCAGGCCTATCAGCGTGCCGAGCGTGGCCACGCCCAGTGTCGTCCTCAGGGCGTGGAGGAGGCGCGAGAGCACGTCGCGGCCGAGGTGGTCCGTGCCGAGCCAGTGGCCCTCCGCCCCGCCCAGCCACGACGGGGGCTGGAGCCGGGCCAGCAGGTCCTGCTCCCTCATGTCGTAGGGCGCGATGACCGGCGCCAGCAGGGCCGCCGCGAAGAGGCAGGCGAGGACCGCGTAGCTGGCCACGGCGAGCGGGGGCGGGCCGCGCCGGCGCCCCGGCGCGCGGGTCAGGGGGCCCGCCTCGCTACGGGTCGCGCGGGCCCAGGGCCTCACGACGCGCGCACGCGCGGGTCCGCGACCCCGTACAGCAGGTCGACGACGAGGTTGGCCGCCACCACGGACGCGCTGATCAGCACGACGGCGAACTGGATCACCGGGAAGTCGCGCGCGGCCACCGACGTCACGAGCAGCCGCCCCACGCCCGGCCAGGCGAACACCGTCTCCACGACCACGGACCCCGCCACCAGGGCCCCGGCCCGCAGGCCCAGCAGCGTGAGCACGGGGAGGCAGGCGTTGCGGAGGACGTGCTTCACGGCCACTGACGCGGCGCCGGCGCCCTTGGCGCGGGCGGTGCGGACGAAGTCGAGCTCCGCGAGGTCGAGCATGACCCCGCGGGTCAGCCGCATGAGCCAGGCGGACGAGCCGGCCGCGAGCGTCAAGGCGGGCATGACCAGGCTGTGCCAGCCCTCGCGCCCCCCGCTGGGCAGCCAGCGCAGCGCCAGGCTGAAGACGAGGATCAGCGCCACGCCCAGCACGAAGTTCGGCACCGCCTGGCCCAGGAGGGCCGCGGCCGTGACCGACCTGTCCCAGGGACCCCCGCGTCCCTGCGCGGCCAGGACGCCGCCTCCCACGCCCAGCAGCAACGAGAGCGCGAAGGCCACGACGCCCAGCTCGAGCGTCGCGGGGACGCGCTCGATCACCGCCCGGGCCGCCGGCCTCCTCTCGGCGAAGCTATCGCCGAAGTCGCCGCGCAGGACGTTGCCGAGGTAGGTGAGGTACTGGCGCGCCAGGGGCTGGTCGAGCCCGAGGCGCGCCCTCAGCTCGGCCCGCTCGGCCGCCGTGGCGTTCTCGGGCAGCAGGGACCGCGCCGGGTCGCCCGTCAGCCGCGGGGCGACGAAGGCCACGGTGAGCACGAACCAGACCGTCAGGGCGCCTCGCCACAGCCTGTACCAGAGGACGCGTGCCAACTGCGCTCCGCGGCTCGCGCGAGCCGTCCCCTGCCGCCCGCCCTAGCCCTCCGGGTGCAGGTACCTGAACGCCGCCGCGGCGAGGGCGCCGCCGAGCAGCGGCCCCACGACGTAGAGCCAGACGTGGCCGGCCGGCCCGCCGGCCAGCGCGTCGACGAGGACGGCTCCCACGCCCACGGCGGGGTTGAAGGCGCCGCCCGACACGGCGCCGCCGGCCGCCGCCCCGGCCGCCACCGTGCCGCCGATCGCCAGGCCGTAGAAGGAGTTGCCCTTCGTCGCCGACGCGGTGGCCGAGGCCAGCACCACCGAGACGAGAGCGAAGGTGAAGAGCGTCTCCACGGCCAGGGCCGCGAGGGTCCCGGACGCGGGGCCCGGCGCCACCGTGAACGGCGCGCCCGCCGCCCAGCGGGCGGCGGCGGCGGCGACGATCGCCCCGAGGAGCTGCGCCACCCAGTAGGGGACCAGCTCCCGCGACGGCAACGCCCCGCGCAGCACGGCGCCGAGGGTGACGGCCGGGTTGTAGTGCCCGCCCGAGACGTGCCCGCCGGCGTAGACCATCACCATCAGCGCGAGCCCAATCGCCAGGGGCGCCAGCTCGCTGCCCTGCGCGACGGTGAGGCCGACGGTGAGCACCAGGAAGAAGGTGCCGACGAACTCCATCAGGTAAGCGCGCATCGAGGCCCTCCGTTCGCGGTCGCCTGAGCGTGAACCCGCCATGAGAGCGTATCCCATGGCGCCCGCGCCGCCCGCGAGGCGCGCGGCGTGGCCGACGCCGGCCACGCCCCGCCGCAGGGGTGGCCTCGCGAGCGCTCGCGGCTCGCCGCGCCGCGACCGCGGGCCTCGTCGGCGCCGGCGGCTCGCCCTGCCGCCCTAGCCCTCGAACGCGAACCCCCGGCCGCGCGCCCGCGCGAGGCCCAGGAGCGGCAGGGCCACGGACGCGGCCAAGGCCGCGGCGGTCCAGGGGCTCAGCGTGGCCGCCAGGTAGCAGGCGGCGGCCCACGCCAGCGGCGTGAAACCCTCCACCAGGAAGAGCGCCAGGTCGCCCTGCGCGCGCCGCCGGCGGAACAGGTCCCCGCGGCTGACCCGCACCGGGTTCCATAGGCGCACCGTCGCCGTGCCTAGGGCTGCCGCCGCCCCGCAGACGATCGCGGCGGCTCCGGAGAGGAGGTCGGTGGCGGCGAGGCCCACGGCCAGCGGCAGGCAGAGCGCCAGGGCGGGAAGGGTCGCGGCGAGGAGCTTGGCGCGGCGCACGGTGCTTCCCGGCAGCGGCGCGGCGGCGAGCAGGTCCGGCGCCTCCTCCCCCGCCACGCAGATGCGCGCCAGGCTGGCGGAGAGGGTGCCGACGAGCGCCGTGATCGTCACGCCGAGGGCGGGGCCCGTGCGCAGGCCCGTGAAGAGGCCCTCGTCTCCCCTCAGCAGCACGTACGCCGCCGGCAGCAGGTAGATGAGCTGGAGCAGCGTCTGAGACACCAGGTAGGGGTCCCTCGCTATGAGCTTCCACTCCTTGACGAGCAGCGCCCTCACGGGACCGCCGCCCGAGGCGAAGCGCGGCTCCGCGGAGGCTCGCGCTCGGAGCCGCCGCCTGGACCCCTCTGAGAGGCCGATCCCCCGCGCGTAGGCGCCCTGGAGCGCAGCGACGGCCGCCCAGGCCACGGCGGCGCTGGCGGCCAGCGTGAAGGCGGTGGCCGCGGGGTCCAGGTAGAGGGTCCGCGCCGGCAGCCACAGAGGGCTGTCCGCGGCCAGGGGTCCGCCGGGCTCGAAGTAGGAGAGCAGGCGACCCACCCTGTCGGACGCCGACCCGGGCCCGCCGCTCAGCAGGTTGGGTAGCTGCGCGAGCAGGAAGAGGAGGGCGCCGGACAGCGCCGCCAGCACCTGGGAGACGGTCCGGGCGCGGCGCGGACCCAGCAGGCGCACGAGCGCCAGCGTGACGAGCATGCCGAGCGACGCCGTGACTAGCGCGACCGCCGCCAGCAGCGGCACGGCGCCCAAGAGCCGCGGCACGCCCGCTACCAGCGCCAGCGCGAGGAGCGGTAGCACGAAGGCGCCGAGCGTGAGGAACACGCCGGCGGCCACGGCCAGCAGGCGGCTGGCGAAGAGGGTGCGGGCGCGGAGCGGCGAGGACGCCAGCAGGTCGAGGTCGCCGCGCTCGAAGAGGGCCACTACGCTGTGGTTGATGCCTATCGTCAGCCCGAAGGGCGTGAGCACCAGCAGAACGGCGGCGCCGAGGAACACGGCCTCGGGCGGCAGCGGCGAGGAGACCATGCCCCGGAGCGGCACGACGAGCGGGTAGAAGAGCAGGACCACGGCCGCGCAGCCCAGGGCCAGGACGAGGAGCGCCGTGGCCGGCTTCGTGTCGCCCAGCGCCTCGCGCCACCGCACCCTCAGCTCGTGCCGCAGCAGCCAGGGCAGCGAGCCGGGCCTCAAGGGCCCTCGACCAGCTCGAGGAGCACGGCCTCGAGCGTCCCCGATTCGTCGCCGACCCGCGCCCGCAGCTCCTCGAGCGTGCCCTCGGCCACGAGCCGCCCGCGGTCGATGATGCCGATGCGCTCGGCGAGCCGCTCGGCGACCTCCATGATGTGCGTCGTCAGGATCACCGTGCGCCCGCCCCGCACGTACTGGACGAGCAGGTCCTTGACGGCCTTGGCCGCGGCGGCGTCGAGGCCCGTGAGCGGCTCGTCGAGGATGATCAGGTCGGGCTCGTGGATCAGGCCGCCCGCCAGGCCGAGCTTCTGCCTCATGCCGCGCGAGAAGGTCTCGGTGAGGTCGTGCCTGTTGCCCCAGAGACCCAGCCACTTCAGGAGCTCGGTGGCCCTGGCGATCGCCTCGTCGGCGGGCATGCCCCAGAGGCCGGCCACGAACTCCAGGTACTCGAGCGGGTCGAGCTTGCCGTAGAGGAGCGGCTCGTCGGGGAGGAACGCCAGCCGCCGCTTGGCCTCCTCGGGCTGGCGCAGCACGCTGACGCCCAGCACGTGGGCGTCGCCCGCGTCGGGCCGCAGCAGCCCGGCGACGATGCGCAGCGTCGTGGTCTTGCCGGCGCCGTTGGGCCCGAGCAGCGCGTAGAGCTCACCCCGGCGCACCTCGAGGGAGAGCCGGTCCACTGCCACCGTGCTCCCGAAGCGCTTCGTCAGCCCCGCGAGCCGCAGCGCCGGAGCGTCGTCGCCCCGCGGCTCCGTCGTGGGGGTGGGTGTGTACGGCTCGTTCATGGACCCCTCGGGGCAGTCTTACCAAAGTCCCGCGCCGGGCCTCGGCCGGACGAGGCTGTTACACTCGCCGACGCGAGACCGACGGGGCGGGAGCGGACGCGCGAGCGTCCGCGGACAGGGGTGCACCATGGAAGTGCCGGCCGAACTGAGCATCGTCTTCGAGTCCTTCGACCGCAACGCCCGGGTGACGCGCGCCCTGCTCGACACGCTGACGATGGAGGACCTGGCCTACAGCGACGGGGTGGGCGGCTACAACATAGGCCAGCACCTCGCCGACCTCGTGGACTTCCGACCGAGCTGGCTCAGCCGCGTCTCGCCCCAGCACGCGGCGCAGGTGCCCAACGTCATCGACGAGAAGTCGCCCACGTGGCTCGGCGTGAAGAGCATCGCCGAGCTGCAGGCCGCCTTCGACGCCGGCGACGCGGCCGTGCGGGCGGCCGTGCTGGAGGCGGTGAGGGAGGGGCGCGGCTTCCAGGGCGTGTACGAGACTCACCCGGCGCACCTCATCCAGCACACCATCGTCCACGACTCCCACCACCGCGGCCAGGTGCTGGCCCTGCTCAGGCAGGCGGGCCGTCCCGTCGAGACGCGGCAGAAGCTCGAGAGCGAGACCTGGGCGATCTGGCGGGAGTAGCGGACGGGGCCGCCGCTCAGCGCCCCGCCGCCCGCGCCTTGGCGGGACTGACCTCCATGAGCTCCAGCTCCACGGTGACGGTGTCGCCGAGCTCTATCCCCTCCTTGCGGCGCACGTCGGCCCTGACGGGGACGATGTAGCCGCCGTCCTTGGGCCACAGCGCCGTGGCCCACGAGGTGGCGCCTATGGTCACGCGCGCCGGGATCATGCCCCAGCCGTAGGTCACGAACCGGGCGGCCGCCCTTATGAAGTCGCAGGCGTCCTCGGGCACGGACACGAAGTGGTGGGGTGCCGGGCCCCTCCAGTACCAGACGGGCCCGGCGAAGCGCAGGAGGTCCATGCGCCCGACTCTAGCGGGACCCGCCGTACGGGGCGAGCGCCCTAGGGCTGCCCGGACGGTGTCGACGCCGCGTCCGTCCGCACCTCGAACGCCAGCACGAAGGCGGGCAGCTCCTCGCCGGGGTGGTCCTGGTGGTGGAGCATCGGGAGCTGCAGGTAGGTGGCGTTCGCGTCCGGCGTGG
>DASVDQ010000160.1 GCA_036381035.1 Trueperaceae bacterium
CCATCAACGACCTCGAGCTCGACATCGCGAAGGACGGCTCCTACTCCGTTGCGGCGGTGATCGCCGAAGACCCGCCCTGGACGCTCGACCTCGGTCCCGTCCCGCTGACCGTCTCCGACGTTCGCGTCTTCGCCTCGCGACCCGCCAAGGGCGCGTCCTCGGGCTCGTTCAGCGGCGTGATCCGCCCCGGCGACGCGTTCGAGCTCGCCTTCGCGTACGACACGCCCGGCGACTTCGTCCTGCGCGCCGAGCTGCCGGACGTGCGGCTGCTCGACCTGGTGCGCGGGCTGACGGACCGCCCCGTCGCGCTGCCGCAGGGGTTCGACCTCGAGTTCACGGACGGCTACGTCCTGATCCAGGAGTCCGGCCCGAACCTGGTCTTCCAGTTCGCGACGACGATGGAAGGGCTGGGCACCGTCGCGTTCGAGGCGCGCCGCGTCGGCGGCGGCGCGGGCGGGTGGGGCTTCGCGGCCGGGCTCGACCTGTCGGTGCCGCGGCTCTCGTCGCTCCCCGGGCTCGACGCGCTCGCGCCGTTCGAGGACATGTTCCACCTCGACCAGGTCGTGCTCCTGGTGGCGTCGTTCGACGACCCCGGCTTCACCTTCCCCTCCCTCGCCGCGTTCAACGCGCCGACGCTGAGCACCGGCAGCCTGAAGCTCCCGGCGCACGCGGGCGGCGTGATCCAGGGGCTGAACGCGTTCGCGCGCTGGACGCTCGACACGACGTCGCGCGAGCAGAAGCTGCTGCGCGACTTCCTCGCGCTCGAGGCCACGCTCGGCGTCACGTTGCAGGTCGCGCGCGATCCGAAGGAGGAGAGCCGGCTCTACGCGAGCGTCGACGCGCAGGTCCAGGGCGTGTCGCTGAGCTGCCAGCTCGGCGGGCAGATGCGCGGCGGCGAGGTCGGTTGGTTCCTGACCGGGACGGCGACCGCCCCGATCCAGGGGCGGCCGGTCCAGTTCGACGTCACGCTGCTCTTCGTCCCGAACGGCGCGTTCCTCTCCGGCTCGATGAAGGGCGCCGTGGAGTTCGGGGGGATCACGCTGTCGAACGTCGCGCTCGTCGTCGGCATGAGCTGGGAGGCGATCCCGAGCGTCGGCATCACCGCGTCGATCGCCGTCGAGCACTTCGACTCGTCCGTCGCGATCTTCTTCGACAGCGCGGACCCGTCGCGCAGCATGCTCGCCGGCGCGGTAAGCGGCCTCACGCTGGCGGACGTGCTCGACACCTTCGCCGGCGACGTCGCGCCGTCGGACGTCGACGCCGTCCTTTCGCACATCGGCCTGGTCGGCACCGGCGCGTTCACGCTCGACGCCGCGCTCGCGGACGCGCTCGACGACCGCGACCTCGAGGCGGTCTCGGCGGCGTTCGCCGCGCACGGCGTCCCGATCCCGGCCACAGCGGCGCAGGTCGTGCTGGCGGTCGGGAAGAAGGGCGAGCACTGGTTCCTGACCGACATGACCACGATGCTGCACTACGAGCTGGAGAAGACGGCGGACGGGGTCCGCGTCACGCTCGAGCCGCAGCTCTACATCGTGCCGCAGACGACGGCGATCGGCGCGCTCGTCTTCCAGCAGGGCACGTTCCTGACCGCCGGCTTCGACCTCCTCTCGTTCCACGGCGAGGGGAAGGTGATGGTGATGCCGAGCCGGGGGATCGAGGCGGAGGGGGCGATGGACCGCGTCGTCATCGGCCACGAGTCGCTCTTCGTGCTGGAGTCGATGGACGGCAAGGGCGGGCCGTACCTCTCGATCTCCACGAGCGGCCGGCCGGAGCACGAGGACCCGCGGCTCCGCCACCCGCACGCGCGGATCGACGGGCGGCTGAAGATGCTCGGCCTCGAGGAGGCGATCTACCTGGACGTGAGCGTGGACGGGCTCGCGTTCGCCGTCGAGGGCAAGCGTGGCCGCGCCATCGCCTACGCGCTGCACGGCAAGATCGGCGGGCCGACGCAGCTCGCCGCCGGCGGCTCGCTCGACGTGGGCATCGGCACGATCGACCTGGGCCCGCTCGGGAAGGTCGACATCGGCACGGGCGTGCACGGCACGCTCGACGTCGGCGTAGAGGGCGCTCGCTCCCACGCCGCCTTCGAGGGCGGCTTCCGCTACGCGGGCCGCGAGTACGCGCTGCCGCGGGTGGACCTCGATGTGCGCACGGCGTCGCTCCTCACGCTCCCCGAGGCGCTGGCCGCGCTCGTCGAGAAGGAGCTGAAGAAGCTGTTCGCGGACCCCGCGCGCTGGGCGAAGTACGTGCACGACGGCCTCGTCGCCGGCGTCGCCGATGTGGGCGGCGTGCTCAAGAACGTCTACGGCGCCTCGATGGACCAGGCCGCGCAGTGGATGACGCAGGCCGGCTACGGCGTGGACGAGATCGGCAATGCGCTCAAGAACGCCTGGAACCCGTACTCCGCCGACGTGGCCAAGGCGCTCAAGAATGCGGGCCACGCGGTCGACGAGGTCGGCAATTTCCTCGAGCACGCCTACGACCTGAGCCCGAAGAAGCTGAGCAAGCGGCTCAAGGAGGCCGGCTACTCGAACAAGAAGATCGAGAAGTACTTCAAGGACCTGGGCGGCGACTTCAAGAAGTACGCGAAGAAGATGGATCCGTCGAAGTGGTGAGCCGGTCGACCGCCCGGCCGGCGTGCCCGGCGGACGCCGCGCCATTGTCGTCGTCCGCGGATGACGTGGCGGCCAAGATCGGCGCCGCGCCATCGCCGGCGTCCGCGAACGACGTGCTCGCGCGGCTCGGCGCCGAATTCGACGGCGCGCCCGGCGTCGACCTCGAGTTCTCGCTGCGGCTGCGCCCCGGGCGCGTCGAGGCGGGCGACCGGTTCGGCGCCTGGCTCGACGGCGGCGGGCCCGACGCGTTCGCGCCGGTCGCCCGCGCGCTCGCGCGCCTCGGCGCTCCGGCGGCGGTGGTCGACGCGCAGCGGCGCGACGCGCTGCCGGTCCGCCAGGGGATCGCCGTCGCGTTCGACGGCGGCGGCCCCGAGTTCCGGCTGTACCTCCACGGCCGCGAGCCCGCGACGCTGGCCGACCGTTATGTCGCCTGGCGCTGGCGGCCGGGCGGCGAGCCGCGCCGCCTGCGCTACGCGTTCCATTTCCTCCCCGAGACGCCGTCCGGCGTGCGGCCGCTCGACCTCGTCGACGCCCGGCTGCGCGCCGGCTTCGCGCGGCTGCTCGACGACGAGCGGCTGCGCCAGGGCTCCGGCTTCTGGCTGCGCGAGGGCGCGGACGGCTCGATCGAGCAGGTCGACCTCGCCTTGCCGTGGTGCCCGGTCGCCGGCACGCTCCCCGGCCTCGTCGCGCTGGCCGAAGCACTCGGCCTGCCCGCCGAGGCGTCGCACCTGTGGCGAGGCGTGCCGGTCCGGCACGTCGCCGCGCGCGTCGGCCCGGGCGAGCCGGCGGTCACGCTCTACGCCTCCGCGCCCGTCGACGGCGCGTGGCCCGCCGACGTCGGCGAGTTGCGCGACCGGGTCCGGCGCGGCGCGAGGGCGTTCGGGCGACGGGTCGCGAGGCTGTACCGCAGTCTCCCGCCGGCGCGGCGCGCGCGCGACAGCGGCGGCTTCTACGATGGCGCCGTCTCGACGTGGGCGGCCGTGCTGGGCCCCGGGCTGCACTACCACGCGGGTCTCTTCGAGCCGACGGAGTCCGAGCCCGACGACGCCGCGATGGACGCGGCGCTGCGACGCGCGGTGACCCAGCTGTACCCGTTCATCCCCGCCGGCGGCCGGATCTACGACGTCGGCTGCGGCTGGGGCGGCCCGCTCGCGATGTGGATCCGCGACCTCCGCTGCCGCGCCCTGGGGCTGACGAACAGCCGGTCGCAGTTCCGCCACGTGGCCGGCCTCGGGCTCCCCGTCCGCTGGGGCGACGCGGAGGCCACGCTGCCGCCCGGCCACTTCGATTGCATCGTGCTCCTCGAATC
>DASVDQ010000161.1 GCA_036381035.1 Trueperaceae bacterium
GATGCCCGCCGTGCTGAGACACGTCTTCCTCGACGGCGAGTTCATGGAGCGGGAGCGTCTCCTCTCCGGCCTCGACCTCGCGCAGGTCACGGCGCGGCCGGGCGGGGCGACGCACTCCATCTACGACGAGCTGTGGCACGCGGCCGAGTGGCAGCGGATCGTGGTCGAGCGCGACGAGGACTCAGGGGAGGCCTGGGCGCCTGGCGGCTACCCGTTCCCGACCGAGGACCCCGCGACGCTGGAGGAATGGCATGGCCTCGTCGAGAGGTTCCTGCGCGGCGCCCGTCAGGCGGTGGCGTGGGCCGAGTCGCTGGAGGGGCGCGGCGAGGAGCTGGAGCCGGGATGGCCCGTCGCCGACGTGCTGGCGAGCCTGGCGGCGCACAACGCCTACCACCTCGGGAAGATCGTCGCGCTGCGGCAGGTGCTGGGCGCCTGGCCGCCGCCCGAGCAGGCGGGCGGATCCCCGGAAGGGGGCGCGGCCTAGGTCCCGGAGAGTCGCCGCCGGCTCGCGGTCGCGCGGCCTCCGCGGTGGCGTGCGCGGCCACGGGGCCGTTCGCGCGCCCGTTCGCCACCGGGCCCGGCTTTCCTCTACAGTTGTGGGACCTTACCTACCGAGGACACGGCATGAACGAGAAGAACAACGAACGGGTCTACAAGATGAGCGTGGCGGGCGTCTACCCGCACTACGTCGCCAAGGTCGAGAGGAAGGGCCGCACGAAGGCCGAGCTGGACGAGGTCATCCGCTGGCTCACCGGCTACACCCAAGAGGAGCTGGAGGCCAGGCTCGCGGACCGCACCAGCTTCCGGGAGTTCTTCGACCAGGCCCCGCGGCTCAACCCCGCTCGCTCCCTGATCAAGGGCGTCATCTGCGGCGTGCGCATCGAGGAGATCCAGGAGCCGCTGATGCGCGAGATCCGCTACCTCGACAAGCTGGTCGACGAGCTGGCCAAGGGCAGGCCGATGGAGAAGGTGCTGAGGGCCGAGCCCGTCGGCGCCGCCGCCTGACCGGGTCGCGTCGCGCCCGGCGGCCCTAGGCGCAGGGCCGCTGCGGATGCCGGGGACGCCGAGCGGGTCTCACGGCGCCCGGTGGTGGGCCGGCTTGCCGCCACGGCACCCCGGGTGGGGCGGGACCGGCCGGGCGTCGCGGCGCCCGTGACCGGCGGCGCCGAGCCGGCCTCGTCCCAGCTCAGGCCCTGCTGCCGGCCGCGCGCCCTGGACCGTTGGTGCGGGCGCCGAAGAGGGCGTAGACCGGGCAGAATCCCAGCGCCGCCGTCGCCAGCAGGACCACGGCGAGCCCGACGAGCACCCAGTTCCAGGGCGCCGCCAGGAGCCCGAGCGCCACGACGACGATCGCCGCGCCGCCGAGGACCGCACGGATGACGCGGTCCATGGTGCCCATGTTGACCGTCATGGCTGCCCCTCCTTCCGCCTCCACACAAGCAGGGGAGGGGCGTCCTGGCCAGGGACCTAAGCCCCCGAGCCGGGCGAGCTAGGCAACTGCCCAGCGGGCGCGGGACGCGCGATTCGACGGAGCGAGGTCCCCGCCATGCCCGCGGAACTGCCCTGCGGGCGCGGGACGCGCCCAGGACCACGCCGCGCACGCGCACGGCGCCGGCGAGCCCCGCCTCAGTAGTCCCAGGCCAGGCGGCTGCCGAGCCGTCCCTTCTCGACCACCAGGCGCGCGGGCAGGCGCTCGGTGAGGCTGGTGACGTGGGTGATCACGCCGACCATGCGCCCGTTGCTCGTCAGGTTCGTGAGCACCTCGGTGACGCTGTCGAGCGCCTCGGGGTCGAGGGTGCCGAAGCCCTCGTCCAGGAACAGGGAGCCCAGCCTCTGCTGGCCGGCCACCGAGTCGGCCAGCGCCAGC
>DASVDQ010000162.1 GCA_036381035.1 Trueperaceae bacterium
TTGGATCGCTGGCTCGCGATTGGTCGCTCTACCGAGCCTCTAGATCGCGAGCGAGCGACTGACGCAATCTGCGCGCTGTACGAGTCGATCGACATCGAGCGCCCGACGGTGCTGTTTTTCTCGTCCCCTATGATGTGCATCCTCGCGTGGGGAGCACTGAGGATGATGGGGCGGCAGCAGCTCAGCGCGCAGCTCAGCTCGCAGCTCCACTCGCAGCTCCACTCGCAGCTCAGCTCGCAGCTCGAATCGCAGCTCCACTCGCAGCTCGGCTGGCAGCTCTGGTCGCAGCTCTGCCGGCAGCTCTGGTCGCAGCTCGACTCGCAGCTCCGCTCGCAGCTCCGCTCGCAGCTCGACTCGCGGCTCTGGATGCAGCTCGACTCGCGGCTCTGGATGCAGCTCCGCTCGCAGCTCTGGTCGCAGCTCGACTCGCAGCTCTGGTCGCAGCTCGACTCGCAGCTCCGCTGGCAGCTCGGCTCGCAGCTCGAATCGCAGCTCCACTCGCAGCTCGGCTGGCAGCTCAGCTCGCAGCTCCACTCGCAGCTCCACTCGCAGCTCAGCTCGCAGCTCGAATCGCTGCTCATGGCACAGGTCAATAATCACATAGCTGGCAATATGTGGTGCGCCGCGATGGTCCATTTCGATTTCTGCCGCCGTATCGGAGTCAAATATGACAGCCAGTCAGAGGCTCTGCTGTCGCGATGGCTCGCCGAGGCGGAGCACTGTCATTGGTGGTTTCCTTATGACGGCATCGTGCTCGCCTCCGAGCGTCCGACCGTCATCCATCTGGATGACAGAGGCCGACTACACAGCCTGACAGAGGCCGCCATCGCGTATAGCGATGGGTGGGGCGTCCATGCCGTCCACGGCGTGCGAGTGCCTGATTACATCATCGAGCGCCCACATGAAATCACCGTTGACAAGATCGAGGCTCAGGAAAACGCCGAGATTCGGCGCGTGATGATCCAGCGCTACGGCCATGCGCGATACATCCAGGACTCGGGCGCACAGCTCGTGCACTCGCTGCCAGACAATTACTACATCAAGGGATTGCAGGGCGCGCGTCTGTACCGCAAAGAGCGACCCGGCGACACACCCATAGTGATGGTCGCGGTCAGGAACTCGACGCCCGAGCCTGACGGAACCATCAAGGATTATTGGCTGCGCGTGCAACCTGACGCGTACGACGGCCTGGCCTCGCGCGACTGTCACGCGGCCATTGCATCGACGTGGCGCAACGCTGACGGGTCGCTGTACTACAAGCGGCCGCAAGACTATCGGCCGCAGGTGGAGACGTGATGGTTAACCAGGCCCAGATCGCCGCACTCGAAGACGATTGATGCTCCCTCGCTCCGCTCTTCATAGCTACCAAACGGCTGCAATAGCTTTCGGTAGCTCCAAAGAAGCTTGCGCCCTTTGGATGCCGCCCGGTTACGGCAAAACCGCAACCGGGCT
>DASVDQ010000163.1 GCA_036381035.1 Trueperaceae bacterium
GGATCCGAGGCGCGGGCCACCTGACTTGCCACACTATGCGCTCATGCACACGATGTATACACGTTTTAGATCGTTTTCAAGGCGTTGAGCAGTGAGCCGAACTCGCTGGTACTGAGGTCGAGGTGCGGCATGTCCGGGAACTTCGAGTCGCGGATCTTGATCCGGGTGCCGGCGTCACCGACCTCGACACAAACCGGTGTTGGCGCCGCATGCCGTGCGCCACGACACCTCCGACGACAGTTCGACGCACGTGTTACTGGCGCCGCAGTGGCTGAACTTCACCCACATAACTTGATCATCCTTCCTTTCTGGGCCGGCCACCTCGATCCGGGACGTATCCGGCGTACCAGTCACGCACGGCGTCCAGATCGAAGCGCGGACGGCCTACTCCCTCATTCGCCCGGTCCGGGAACCCATTGCGGGCACGCCGGACCCACCAAACGTATACCTGCTGTCGAGACACGGGGCGGGCTTCCGTAGAAAGCGCCTCGGCCACGCCCTGGAAGCCCGCGAGTGGCGCATCACGTGTGGCGTCATCCACGTCAGTCTCCTTCCCTCTAGAACGCCGATAAGGGCCCGGTCCGAAGACCGGGCCCTACCCCATCTTACGTGTTTACTTGTGGAGCAGCTCCGCGACCAGGGAGTTGCGCGCCCGCGCGCCCTCGCCGTCGTACTGCTCCTGCAGGCGAGCGGTGCTGGACTGCCGCTTGGCCTCGTGGTCGAAGTAGTCCGTGAGGCCGTTGAGCAGCCCGTAGCCGGTGCCCGCGAAGCCGTTGGTCTCGTCGTCCAGGTAGCAGCTGAGGATCCCGGTGATCACGCGCTCCTTGCGCTTCTCGGAGCCCTTGATCACTCGGCCGAGCACCCACTCGGCCTTCTCGTCCGAGACGGGGACCTGCAGCAGCTCGTTGAGCTCCCGCTCCAGCTCGTCCTGGTACTTGAGCGACAGCCGCAGGGTGTCCCGCGCCTGCTGGATCTTGCCGGCGACGTCACCGACGTGCCGCATGCTCCACTTCTGCTTGGCCTGAGCGATCATGATCGAGGTCATGTTCTCGCAGGCCATGCGGACCGGGGTGACGTACGCCTGGAGGCCCGTGGTGCCGTTGTGGCTGGTCCGGATGGTGAGGTACAGGTCCACCGGGTCCTTGCCGTCGACCATGATCGTGTGGCCGTTCAGCTTCATGACCCCGAAGACGATCTTGCCGCCGTACTGCTCGCCGGCCGCGATCCACTCGCCGCCCTCGTCGAAGACGAGGTGGTCGGCGAACGTGAACGCCTCGACGTTCTGGACCGGGACGTAGTCGCCGCCGACCTGGCCGAAGATCTTGCCGTCCAGGGGGCGCTGGATGTCGAAGACGTCCTCCGCCTCGACGAGCTGCCCGTCGAGGTTCGGCGCCATCACGGTGATCGGCTCGTAGCCGTCCTCCTGGCTGGTGACGGGGATGTACGGGGGCCGGCGGAAGAGCGTGGTCTTCTCGACGGTCCAGTCCAGGCCGGCCGCCTCGAGCAGCTCCCGACTGGTCGCGCCGGCGCTGATCTCGACCATGTTCTCCGCCCAGGGGAGGCGCTTGACGTCGAGCTCCGTGTTCGGCATGGTGCCGTTCCTTCCTGTCTTGCCAACTTCCTGCTGGCATGACCAGCTTAGCCAGCGCGGCAACTCATGTAAACACGTTTTTCAAGATTTTCTACAGGTACGG
>DASVDQ010000164.1 GCA_036381035.1 Trueperaceae bacterium
GGTCGTCCTCAACGGCATGAGGCTGCTGCGGCCGCTCGGCCCCGCCGGCTCCTGACCGGCCGGCACACGTCCCCCACCGGCCGTGGCGGTACGGGTTCGACGAGATATCCTCCGCGAGTCCTTCGCACTGCGGCTCTCGAAGGACGGTTCCGACGGTTCACATGGTCGGTAAGGGGCGATGCATCTCGGACCACGATCGTCTCGACTCGCTAAGGGAGGCGTGTCCATGCCAGAGCAGAACAAGGCCATCGTCCGGCGCCTGTACGCGGAGCTCGACAAGGAGAACTCGCCCTTTGCTCGGAGCTCTGCACGCCGTCGTTCGTGTCCCCCTTCGGGACGCCCGATCCCCAGACCCGCGAGGCTCCGCCTGGCCGAACCCGCGGGAGGCCCGCGGCCTCACCGGCTCCAGGCCGGCGAGTACGCGTCCTCCACCAGCAGGTGTGTCTCGCCCGAGGCGATGTCGAGCACGTACACGTCGGGGTCCACGAGGTTCTGGGTCAGGTCGTCGAGCTGTGACGCCAGCTCGAACGCCACCTGCGAGCCGTCGCCGGAGACCGACAGGTCGCCCACGAACTGGCCCGTGTAGTGGGTGAGAGGCGTGACCGTCCCCGAGGAGAGGTCGTAGAGGTACATGTTCGCCGAGTAGTCGCCCTCGAAGACGTCCCCCTCGGTGACCGAGTAGACGAACCCCGAGGCGTCGGGCAGCCAGGCGATGCCCTTGACCATGTCGAGGTCCTCGACCGGCACCAGCGGCTCGCCCGCCGAGGACGACCCCGCCTCCATCAGGTAGATCCCCCGCTCGCCGAAGGGGTCGAGGCCGAAGAAGAGCAGCTCGTCCGCCGTGCCCGCCGTCGGCCCACGTTCAAGGAAGTCTATGGATCCCGGCACAGCGGCACCGTCCGGGACGAGCTGGGTGCCGAACGCCAGCGGCGGGGGACGGTAGGGCAGCTCGTAGAACGAGCCGAAGGCGTAGATGAAAGAGATCCCCTCGCCGTCGGCCGTCCACGTCGGGGTGCGGGCCTCCCACGGCACCTCCGAGAAGGTCACGAGGGCCTCTGACGTGGTGACGGTGCCGCCGGGCGGGACGTCGACCAGCGTGTCGAAGAGCAGCTCCCTGCCGTTCCCGCCGATGAGGGTCGCCATCTGCCACGCCTCCTCGCCGGACCCGGTCAACAGGTCGGCGACCCCGGGGAAGGTGACGACGCCGTGACCCATGGGCGGCAGGCTCACGACCTTCGCCTCGGAGGCGCCCTGGAAGTACATGAAGCCGAAGTACGAGTCGAAGCTCGGGTTCTCGATGGGCACGTTCACCGTCGCCTGCGGGTACGACGCCAGCTCGGCGCAGGCCGGCGCCTGGGTGACGCGCCCGTAGCCCGTGCCGTCGGCGCCGACCACGTAGATGTCTGAGTGGAGCAACGAGCACCAGTTCTCGTGCGTGCTGGCGAACGCGAGGCGCGTGGCGCTGGGGTTCCACTCCAGACCCCAGGCGGCGTAGACCTCGTCGGGGTCAGCGAGGCCGTGCGCCCACAGCTCGCGGTCGCCGGAGCCGTCCGGCGCGATGGCGCGGATCGAGTCGCCGTCGCGGGTGACGTAGGCGATCGTGTCGTGCAGCGGCTGCGGCTCGGGACCGGGCCCTGGTCCGGGGCCCGGTCCGTCGGGTCCGTCGGGTCCGTCCGGTCCGTCGGGTCCGTTCGGCGCGCCCGGTGCGCCGGGCGCCTGCGCGCACGCGGCCAGGCAGCCGAGCACGAGGAGGAAGGTCGAGAGCCATCTACGCGTGTTCCGCATGCGGCGTCCTCCGATCGAGCCGGCACCGTAGACCGACAGGCGTTAACGGGCCGCGAACGGCAGCGCGAGCTCGGGCTCAAGGTTCTTACCGGCCCCGGCCGCGCGTCTCACCCCTAGCCCGCATAGTTCGGCATGACGAGCGAAGAAGCGCCACGCACCGTCCACCTGCTCTGGAGCGGCGGTTGGAGCTCCACGTTCCGCGCGCTCACGGCCCTGCGCCTGGAGGGAGCGCAGGTGCGCCCTCACTACGTGCTCGACCCGTTGAGCCGGCACGCGGAGATGGAGATCGACGCCATGCGGCGGGTGCGCGACGCGGTGCGCGAGGCGAGCCCGGAGCAGGCCGACAGGCTCCTGCCCATGGCCTCGGTGGGCCTCGACGAGCTGCAGGAGGACGACGCGGAGGCGGAGCGCTTCGCGCGGCTCAACGCCCGCGCCGAGCTGGGCCGGCACTACGAGTGGCTGGGCCGCTACGCCCGCCACGCCGGCCTGGATGGGCTGGAGGTGGGCTCCCACCGCCACGACGCGCTCACGGCGCTTCTCGACGGCAACCTGCGCCCGGTGCGTGAGCGACCCTTCACCACCTACCGGCTCTCGGATGAGGCGCTCGACACCGACCTCGGCCTCTTCGCGGGCCTCAGCTTCCCGCTGGCCGAGCTGACCCGTGCCGACATGCGCCGCATCGCCCTCGAGGGAGGCTTCCTCGAGACGCTCGAGCTCACCTGGTTCTGCCTCACGCCGCGCCGTGGCGAGACCTGCGGCGTCTGCGTGAAGTGCCACGCCGCCGTCGAAGACGGGCTCGGCCACCTCCTCTCGCCCGCCGGACACCGGCGCCACGACCTCAAGTGGCACTCCAGCTGGCGCCCCTGGCAGAGGGTCGTCGACCGCGTCGTGGGCTGAGGCGCCCCCGCTGGCTCCGGCGGGGCCGGTCTGCCCTGCCGCCCCGTGCCCTCCTCGGCCCGAGCCTCAGCCCAGCGCCGCGTCGCCCTCGGCCAGCACGGCGGTGAACTCGGCCATGAACCGCTCGGGGTGCTCGATGTACGGCGTGTGGCCGCACTCCTCGAACAGCACCTCGCGGTACCGGCCGCCGGCCGCCGCGTAGCGCTCCAGGACCGCCCTCGTCTGGCCGACCATGGGCTGCGGCGGGTAGACGTCCTCGCCCGGCCAGCCCGGGAACAGGCCCAGCTTGCCGAGGTAGCCGACCTCGGAGAGCGACGTGTCCGACACGATCTGGTCGTCGGCGCCGCGGACCCACAGCACGGGCGGCTTCGGCGAGGCGCTCACGAACCTCTCGACCGAGTCACCGAGGTACTTGGGCGCCATCGCGTTGATCGGCCCGTGCACGCCGGGAGCCAGGCCGGGCCAGTTCGGCGACGGCACCGAGTCGCCCGGGTAGCGGTCCGGCCCCATCTTCTCGCTCAGCATCCCCGTGAGGAGGTCCTCCTCGCGCCGAGCGCGGAACGGCGGCTTCCAGTAGAGGGCGTTCATGACGTTCCGCGGTGAGCTGGGGTCGTCGGTGCCGCGGTCGCCCGCCGTCATGCGGCGCACCATCTCCGGGTTGACGAGGCCGCCGCCCGAGCCCGCGAAGTCGGGATGGGTGGGGGTGCCCTCCGGGTCCCTCGTCCCGCCGAAGCCGTACGGGGAGCCGGGCGCCACGAGCGTGACCGAGAGGATGTCGGCCGCGTCCTCCGCCACCAGCCGCCAGAGCACGAACCCGCCCAGCGAGTGGCCGGCCACGTGGTAGCGCTCGATGCCCAGGGCCTCCTTGAGCGCGAGCAGGTCGTCGACCCAGTCCGCCGAGCCGCGGGTGGCGTCGATGACCTCGTCCTCGGTCTCGCCGTAGCCGCGCAGGTCGGGCGCGATGGCCCTGTACCGGGGCGGCAGGGCGACCATCACCTCCTCCCAGTAGGTGCTGTTCGAGGCGTTCCCGTGCACCAGCAGCACGGGCACGCCGTCCTCCGGCCCGGAGGTTAGGACGAACGTCTCGAGCCGGGACGTGGGGACTCGGCTCGTGCCTACGCCTTCGAGGTGATCGATGGCTGTCATTTGGCACGAACTTACCCCGCCCGCCGCATGGCCGGGCGGGCGGCGATGATGCCATCATGGTCGGGCATGCCTTTGGACAGCCGGCTCGAGGAGCTCGTCACGCGCGTGCATGCCACGCCCCACTCGGGCGTGCTGGCCTTCGCCGGCGCGGGCTCGCTGGCGCTCGCCTGGCTGCACGGCGTCGGCGGGTCGAGCCGCACGGTCATGGCCGCCGTGGACATCTACCACGAGCAGAGCATGAGGCAGCTCCTGGGCTTCATGCCGGCGCGGTTCACGTCGCGGCGCGTGGCCCGCCTCATGGCGGACGCCGCGTACCGTCTGGCGCGCGAGTACCGCTCGCGGTCGGAGCGGCACGCCCGGCAGCGCCTGCTCGTCGAGAGCGCCTCGCAGGGGCCCGTGGCGCCGTCGGCGGCCAGGTCGGCGGCGGAGGCGCCCATGGACCGGCGCCTGCCCGTGTTCGGCCTCGGCAGCACGGCCACCATCGCCACGGACCGCGCCAAGCGCGGGGACCACCGCGTGGCCTGCGCGGTGCGCGACGGGCTCGGCAGCGTCACCTACGCGCTCACGATCGAGAAGGGCGCGCGCGACCGCGAGGGCGAGGAGGAGCTCGTCAGCCGCGTGATCTTGGGCGCCGTGGCCGACGCCTGCGGTGTCTTCGGCACGCCGGCGCTGCCCCTCGCCGGGAGCGAGGAGCTGCGGCTGGAGTACCGCCCCACAGAGCTCCTCGAGGCCGTCTCCAGGGGAGCGGGCCCGATGGCCGTGGTGACGCCGGAGGGGCGCGTGACGAGCGGCGGCGGCCTGGGCGCGCGCACCGTGCTCTCGGGCTCGTTCAACCCGGTGCACGAGGGTCACTGGGGCCTCGCCGAGGCGGCCTCCCGGCACACGGGCCTGCCCACGCTCTTCGAGCTGCCCCTCCTGAACGCCGCCAAGGCGCCCATCGAGCTGGTCGTGGCACGCAAGCGGGCGCTGCAGTTCGCAGGCCGGGCGCTGATAGCCCTCACCCGGGCGCCGCTGTTCGCGCAGAAGGCCGAGCTCTTCCCCGGCAGCGTCTTCGTGGTCGGCGTCGACACCGCGGAGAGGGTCGTGGACACGCGCTTCTACGACGGCGACCCGGTGGCGATGCACGCCGCGCTCGACACGGTGCGGGCGCGCGGCTGCCGCTTCCTGGTGGCGGGCCGCGAGACCGGCGGCGCCTACCGCACGCTCGCTCAGGTCGCGGTGCCGGAGGGCTTCAGGGACCTCTTCGAGGCCCTGCCAGAGGGCGAGTTCCGCCACGACATCTCGAGCACCGAGATCAGGAGCCGGTGGGTCAACGAGTGGTCGTGAAGCCGCCACGACGGGCGGCGCAGTATGGTGCGGGGAAACTCGGGCGCAGGGATGGGGGTCTGCGGCGGCGGGTCGGTCCGGCTGGGGTGCCGGAGAGGCGCGCGGCGTGAGCCGTCGCGGCTGACTAGGGGGTGACGAGTGGCGGCTGCCAGGTGGAGGCGCGTCACGCTGAAAGACGTCGCGCGCGAGGCCGGGGTCTCGGTCGGTATGGCGAGCCGGGTCCTCGGCGGCTACGGGTCGTTCAGCGCCGAGACGGCGAGACGCGTCTTGGACGCGGCGCGGCGCCTCGACTACAGGCCGGACCTGCTGGCCCGCTCCCTGCGCCTCGGCCGGACGCGCTCGATAGGCCTCGTCGTCTCCTACCTGCTCGCCCCCCACTCGGCCTCCTTCGCCCGCGAGGTCGACGCGGCCGCGGCCCGGCACTCCTACCAAGCGCTCGTCGGGACGGCGGCCGGTGACCCCTTCGCGGAACAGTCCTACCTGCGGACGCTCGTCGAGAACCGCGTCGCCGGCATCATCGCCGCCCCCTCCCCCTCGAGCGAGCCGCTCGTCGCGGAGATCGTCGCCTCCGGCCTCCCGGTGGTGCTGCTCGGCAGCGCCAACGGCCACCTCGGCGCGCCGCGCGTGAACCTGGCCGACAGGGACGCGGCGCGACGGGCGACCGAGCACCTGCTCAGGCTGGGACACAGGCGCGTCGCGATGATCGCCGGCGCCACCGAGCTGTGGCACGCCCGCGAGCGGCTCGAGGGCTACCGCGACGCGCTGCGGGCGGCGGGCATCGAGCCGGAAGCGGGCCTCGAGGCCCACGGCTTCCACCTCTTCGACGCCGCCTACGAGGCCATGGGAAGCCTGCTGGCGGGGCCCGAGCCGCCGACGGCCGTGCTGGCGGGCAACGAGCTGATCGCCGGCGCCGTCCTGCAGTGCCTCAAGGACCGGGACGTGAGCGTGCCGCGCGACGTGTCCCTCGTGACGTTCGACGACCCGCCCTGGGCCGCGTTCTACAGGCCGGCGCTCACGGCCGTACGCGTGCCGCGCGCCGAGGTGGCGCGGGTGGCCGTCGAGACGCTCCTCGCCGAGGTGGCGCGGCGGGAGGGTGAGCCCGCGCCGGTAGAGAGGGTCATAGAGCTCGACCTGATAGTGCGCGAGAGCACGGCGCCGCCGGCCTGAGGCGCGGGCTGGCTGCGCATGAGCCGGGCCCCGGCGTGTGCGGCGGCGGCGGTCTGCGGCGCGTCGCGGCGCCGCCAGTCCCCGGCGCGTGCGGCGGCGCCGGTCTGCGGCGGGTGCGTGGTCGCCGGCTCTAGGCGTGAGGGGCGGGCTCCGCGCGGTCGGGGCGTCCGCCTCCGCCGCCGGGCCGCACGCCCCCGCCTCGGGCGCTCTCGGCTAGGGCGCCGCGGCGGGCTCGTAGTACAGCAGCCACAGGCGCGGCGCCTTGGCGGGGTCGCCGTCGAACGAGTGCGCCGTCCGTGAGGCGCCGGGGTCCCCGCCGGCGGGCGCTAGCACGACGGCGACGGGGTTGCCGGCCGCCCAGCCGTCCGCGTCGACGAGCTGCTGGAGCTGGTTGCGCAGCGGCGGCGAGGCCTGCGCCGGCCCCGACTCGTCCGCGCCGGGCCAGGGCGGGAGCTCCCAACGGGTGGCGCCGAGCATAGGCCGCGACGAGAGGTCGAAGGGCTCCTCGGCGAACGCCCCTGCCGCTGCCGCGTCCTGTACGCCGACGTCTACGGCGGCCCGGCCGTCGCCACTCGTCGCGGACGTGAGCACGATCCTGGCGTCGACCACCGTCGCGCCCGGAGGCACCGGCACCCCCAGGAACCTCAGCCCGACGAGCTGCTCCACGCCCAGCGCCTCGTCAGCGCGCAGGTCGAGGCGCTCGTGTCCCGTCGCGACGTCGCCGGCCGGGCGGGGCGGCGACGCGACATCTTCCGCCGTCTCCTCGGCGTCGTCGGCGCTGGCGGCCACCGGCAGCGAGACGAGCACGCCGGGAGCGACGTCGTCGGGTTCGTTGTCGCGTATCGCGGGGGCGAAGATGCTGCCGAAGCCGAGCCCGGGCGCGTGGATCCCGCCGCCGGCGCCGCCGTCCGCGACGTTCCCCTCGATGGCGCACGTCGGGCACAGGCCGAGCTCGAGACCTGCCTCGGCGTACACGCCCCCGCCGGTGCCGGAGCGGTTGCCGCGCACGGCGCTGCCGCCGGCGAGCACGAGGCGCTCGCCCTCTTCGCCGTCGGCGACGTAGACGCCGCCTCCCCGGTCGGAGGCGCGGTTGCCCGCCTCGCCGCCCACCACGGAGCCGTCGCGCAGCTCGACGGTGCCCAGGCTGTAGACGCCCCCTCCCAGCTCGGCCTCGTTGTCGTCGACGACGCTCGCCAGTAGGACGAGCTCGCCCTCGTTCCAGGCGCCGCCGCCCCGCTCCGCGCTGTTGCCGAAGACGTGAGTGCGCAGGAGGGTCAGGCGGCCGCGGTTCGTGATGCCGCCTCCCGCCGACGTGCCAGGCTGGCCGACGTTGCCGCTGACGTTCGAGTCGGTGAGCTCCATCATCCCCTCGTTGAGCACGCCCGTGGCGCCCTCGAAGGTCTCGTGGCCGGTCACCTCGACGCCCCTGGCCCGCATGAAGCCGGAGTTCGCGAGGCCGCTCACGGCCTCGGCGCTGTTCGCGCTGAGCGCGACGTCGTCGAGGAAGGCGACCCCGGTGCTGACGACGCCGCCGAAGGCCAGGCTCGCGCTGCGGGCCACCTCGACCCGGGTCAGGCGCAGCTCGCCCTCGTTGTAGACGCCCAGGGCGTCGTTCTCGACGATCGCGGTGTCCATCACCTCGGTGTAGGCATCGAGGCCGATGGCCGCTATGACGCCGCGCTCGCCGGAGATCAGGGCGCCGTTGAGCCGTAGGTCGCTCTCCGTCACGCTCAGCTCGCCTCCGACGTTCGCGACGGCCGACCCTGTCCCTGGGACGAAGCCGACGTCGGTCTCGAGCTCGCCCGGCGCCGAGTTCCCCCGCATCAGGACGCGCTCGAGGACGACGATCCCGCCGGCGCTGTAGACCGCACCGCCCCACCGGCCCTGGCCGACCACGTTGTCCTCGAACGTCGTGTCCACGGCCGCCAGCTCCCCGCCCGCCACGTACACGGCGCCGCCGTCGTGCGCCTCGGTGCGGCCGCCGCGCAGCGTGACGTCCTCGAGCCTCAGGCTCCCCCCGTGTTCCACGTGAAACAACCGGAAGGGAGCGGCGCCGGGGTCGCGCGCGACGACGCTTCCGGAGCCGCGCACGGTGACCGCGGACGATACCGAGGGCAGGCCGTTGGGGCCGTCGAGGTCGTTGTCGACGTCGGCGAGGAGCACCGTCGCGCCCTGGGGCAGTGCGACGACGTCCGGCCCCGAACCGGCCGGACAGCCGCCGACCGCGGCGTCCCGGTTCGCGGCGGCGATCGCGTCCCGCAGCGTGCACTCGGACCCGCCGGCTTCGCCGCCGGTAGCCGTCACGGCGATCACGGCGCCGTCAGGGTCGCCCGGCCGCTCGGCGGGAGGCTGGTCGCCCCCGCAGGCGGCGAGCAGGGCGCAGACGCCGATGGCGAGGAGGTCGCCGCGGACCGTCGCGGGCTCCCGTGGCGGCGCCGTCCGGCGCGAAGCGAGCTCCCCGACGCGCCCGCCGGGCCGGGACGCCGGCTCGATGGCAGGCGCGACCCGAAGAGACGCGCGCGGCCCTGCCGCTTCGCCTCGGCGCGTCGCGGGCTCCCCGCACGACGCGTCGGTCCCCGCACGGTCCGGCTGCTGAAGCCGTCGCTCCACTGCCCACTCCTCGCACGCCCGCCCGGGATGCCTGCCCGCTCGCCTCGGCGGTGAGCGCGGCCACCCCGCGGTGCGACGCACGGCAGTCTAGGGGGCGGTCGTGCGTGGGCTCTGAGCCCCCCGCTAAGCACCCACGCAGGTCGACTTCATCTAGTCTCATGCGCAAGGGGGATAGGTAGACCGCCGATGCCGGCTCTATCGCGCTCGACCTAGAATCCGGTCGACACTGAGCCAGAGAGGAGGCTGCCGTGACCATCACCGCCCCCAGCGACGACATCCAGAGGTTCTACGGAGGCGCGCAGCCCGGGGACATCCCGCTGTACTCCTACGCGGCGGCCTCGAAGTACATAGGCGCACCAGAGAGCACGGTCAGGTGGTGGGCGCAGGGTCGCCGCGCCGACGGGTATGAGCCGGTGATCGCAACGCACGAGGGAGGCCTGAGCTTCTTCGACCTTCTCGAGCTGCATGCCGTCAACCAGCTCCGTCGGGTTCATGGAGTGAAGCTCAGCACGATCCGTGATGCTGTCAGGTACGCCAAGAGAGAGCTGGGCCTAGAACGTCCGCTGCTGCATGAGGACCTGAGCACCTTCGGTCGCGACATCTTCATCGGCCACTTAGGCGAACTTATCGGCCTCTCCTTGGGTGGGCAGCTTGCCATCCGGCAGATCGTCGACAGGTACCTGAGCCGCCTTGATCGCGACGCAGGCAGGTTGCCGGTGCGTTTCTACCCCGACTTCCGGGGCGTGGAGCGAGTGGAGGGGCAGAAGCCCATCTCCATCTCTCCTCTCGTGGCCTTCGGGAAGCCGACGCTCGCGAACACGGCTGTCCGCACGGCCGTCGTAGCCGCCCGCGTCGACGCGGGCGAGCCGGTGCGGACCGTGGCCGACGACTACCAGGTTCCGGTCGAGGTCGTCGAGAGCGCGGTGCTCTACGAACGCGCCGCCTAGGTGTCGTGCCTTCCTACATCGAAGAGAACCTGGATGGACGGACCTTCAGGGCCGTATTGGTCGAGGCTGGAGTTCAGTTCGTCCGCGCCAACGACCTTGGGCTCAGGGGGGCGCCCGACCCGGTCTGGATACCGCGCGTCGGCCGTGACGGTCTGGTCATCGTGACATCCGACGTGCGGACGCGGTACAGGCCGGCCGAGAAGAGGGCCCTCGTGGCCTCGCGAGCCAGGGTGATCTGCCTCCCGCAGTCGCGAGCGGCGACGCACACGATGCTCGCTAGGAACTTCGTGAACGCGCAAGGCGTCCTCGCCCGTTTCATCGCTCGCCACCAGGCACCGTGGCTGGTGACACTGAACCTGCCGGTGAACAGGGAAGATATCTCCAAGGGTGTCCATGGGAGGCTGCGGCCGGTGCAGCTCGAGTGACGTGCGCCCCGTATGCGAACGAGCGACTCCGCCGAACTGCCCCAGCTAGGCACGGTGGCGCACCAGACGCCCGGTAGGAAGGAGAGGCCATGGCGACACCCAGAACCCCAGGTCGGCACTCACCTGCGCCCGCCGCTGGTCCCACGCCGGCCCTCGCACGCCCCGCTCTCGTCGTCGGTGCCTTCTTCCTGCCCCGCGCGGCCGTAGTCCTGGCCGCCGCGGCCCTCGTCGCGGCCGGCACGGCCGGCGCCCAGAGCGTCGACTACTTCCCCGTCCCGGCCGGCACGCACCCGCACGACGTCGCCCCCGACCCAGATGGCGGCGGCGTCTGGTTCACGGCGCAGGCAGCGGGGCAGCTCGGCCTCCTCGACCCGGAGACGGGCGACGTGCGCCTCGTGGACCTCGGCGACGGCTCGCGGCCGCACGGGGTGATCGTCGGGCCGGACGGCGCGCCGTGGATCACCGACGGCGGGCTGAACGCCATCGTGCGGGTGGACCCGGAGACGTTCGAGGTCACCGTCTTCCGCCTGCCCGAGGACAGGCCGAACGCGAACCTCAACACCGCCGCGTTCGACGGCAGCGGCGTGCTCTGGTTCACCGGCCAGAGCGGCGTGTACGGGCGCCTCGACCCGGCCACCGGCGAGACGAGCGTCTTCGACGCGCCGCGCGGCCGCGGCCCCTACGGCATCACGGCCACGCCGAGCGGCGAGGTCTACTACGCGTCGTTGGCGGGCAACCACATCGCCCGCGTCGACTCTGGCACCGGCGAGGCCACGGTGATCGAGCCGCCCACGCCCCGCCAGGGTTCCCGGCGCGTCTGGTCGGACTCGCGGGGCCGCGTCTGGGTCAGCGAGTGGAACGCCGGCGCCGTCAGCGTCTACGACCCCGCCGACGATTCGTGGCGCACGTGGCCGCTGCCCGGCGGCCGGCCGCAGGCCTACGCGGTCTACGTCGACGACCAAGACGTCGTGTGGCTCTCCGACTTCGGCGCGAACGCGATCGTGCGGTTCGTCCCGGCGACGGGGGCCTTCCAGGCCTTCCCCAGCGACCGCCCCGGCGCCGCGGTGCGGCAGCTCAACGGACGGCCGGGCGAGGTGTGGGGCGCCGAGTCGGGTACGGACAGGCTGGTGCGGATCAGGACGCGGTGAAGGCCCAGATCTCGGTAGGAGTCTGGAGCCGGTTGGTATAGGCGCCACAGGCGGCAGGTTGAAGCTTCGGACGAAGGCCCGACTCGTCGCGGCCGTTCGCCCGGGTAGACGAGCCTACTGCGACACCGAGCGAGACTGGCACTTGCACCCGCGAGCTTCACGCGCCGAACGGAACCCCAGCGTCGCCATTGAGGACTGGGCCGCACGAAGGGTCCGGGCGAGTCGCCACACCCATGCTCTCCGCACTCGCCTGCGGCGTCCCGCTGCTCGCTCTCGCCCTATGCGCCTCGGTTCTTCCCCGGCAGCCGCCGGGGTTTTGCGGGTCCACGCTCTCGAGGATCGACGTGGGCGAAGCTGACTGGATGACGTCGTGGTCGAGTGGTGGCGCCTAGAGCCGTGCTACCTAGTACGTAAGAGGCCCGTCAGAGACGCGTGGTTACGGTCGCGCCCGCTAGACCTGAGAGTCGGGGGGGAAGCGCATGGCTCCAGATAGGTCCGCCCGGGCGTCTGCAGACGAAAGGATGGCCGCCCGCAGCGGCGCATCGCGGGCGATGTTCGATGAGGCAGCTTCGTGGCTGGACAAGTACCGGCGCGGCCTCCAGACCATCTTCTCCTCCTCGCTAGTACGGGGCTTCGTCTTCGAGCCGTTCAAGGGCCTTCTCGACTTCGGCGGAGACTTGACCGAGGTCGAGGTCCGCCGGACCATCACCATCATCGCGCTGATGAACGCCGCCATGGCGGCGGTGCCGGGGAGCATAGGCTACGGCCTGTTCGTGGCGCTGGCCCTCGAGGCCTACATGGCCTACAAGATCGCCCGACTCCTGGGGTTCTCGGTCTCGAGCCCCGCGGAGCTGATCAAGACCGTCGGTGCGGCCTCGATGACCGTGGTGAGCGCGGGCCTCCTCTTCAAGGAGATCTTCGCCTTCCTCTGGCGAGCTCTGGCGCTCTTCCCCGTGCTGGGCGGCGCCGCGACGTTCCTCGCCGAGTATGCGACCACTGTCGTGATCGGTTCAGTACTCTGGGTCGCCTTCGATGCCATCAAGACGGCCGGCGGCCGACTTGACGACGGCGATGCCCTAAGCCGAGCACTGCGGGAGCAGGTTTCCCGAGGCTGGAACATCGGTAGTGGGATGCTGAAGCAGCAATGGTCGCTCCTCAGGGGCGTTCTCAGGCCACAGACGTTCCGCATAGTCGCCGAGAGGGTGAAGGCTTTCCTGACCGGCGACGTTGTGGTTGACGAAGCTCGACTGCGCGGCGACCTGTTCGTGTTCGTTGGCATGAACTGGCTGATGGCGAGGCAGGCGGAGCGCCTCGACGGACCGCTGGGTGAGCTGTTCCTCGGGGCCGTGAGGCGCGGCGTGCCAGACCTGTCCGACGCCACGCCGGACGAGATGGGCGACTACATGCGCCAACTGAGCGGAGAGCGACTCGACGGCATGATGAACCTGATCAAGGGCGAGGTCTTCGAGGCCATGGTCGAAAGGAGCATCAATCTCGGCTCGACCGGCGAGTCGGCCCGCCTGCACGACGACCGTTCCGCCCCGGGCTCCGACATGGTTCTCGTAAGCCCGGACGGCACGAGCGAGGTGCTGGTAAGCCTTAAGGCCACCGACGACCCGAGCTACATCGCGCGAGCGCTGGCCCGTTATCCCGAGGTACCAGTCATGACCACCGACGAGGTCGCCTCGCAGTTCGCCGGCGACGACATGGTGATGGCCAGTGGCATCCGTCACGCGGAGGTCATGGCAGTGACAGAGGAGAACTTCGAAGAGATGCTGTGGCAGCTCCCTTCGGTGGCGGAGGTTACAGGCGGCGGCCTGACTCTCTCGGCGTTCGCGAGCCTCTACCCCTTCGCAGTCGCGTGGCGCCGCGGCAAGATCACGCGCGAGCAGTTCCTCACCGCCCTCCAGAGTGTTACCGGTACCACGAGCAAGGCGCTGGTCTCGAGGCTCGCTCTCAGCGTGGCGCTCGGGCCGGTCTTCGGCTGGTTCCTGCTGGCGCGCGGTGCGGGTTTCGTCGCGAAGAACGTGATCGCTGTGGCCGCGGAACCAGGCGTCCACGCGGAGCGTACGACCTACTTGCTGAGGGCGGGTCCGGCAGAGACTTGAGCTGCTAGGGCTAGCGCGAGCCCGCGTAGCAGGGCCCAAGGTGCCATGCGGCATGCCCACAGGCGCCAAGACTTGGAGATCGGTCGAACGCTTCGTCGGGCGGTCAGCTTGCAAGGCGTGAAGAACCGCTCACCTTCGCACCCGTAGAGGACAAGGATACCTGCGCAACACAGCCCAAGCCCTTCCGTTCTCTCGGTATCCGCCGGTGCGAAAGCACGTAGACGCGCTCGTGCCACCTCCCGTAGCGGAGACCTTCGACTCGGTGACCGCGGGCAGCTCGAGGGCCGAGGGCGTGCCCTGACCCTGGCCTGTGTCAAGAGCCCCCTCCTGGACGGACCCGTCCGCCGCCCGTGACATTCCCGTCAGAGGCCGCCGGTATGGTCGCCACCGAGTCTTTCCGCGTGGCCGCCGGTCGGGTTGGCGGTCGGGGGTCAGAGCGGACGAGGGGGCGGTTCACATCCGCAGCTTGGAGACACGAGCGTCCGCACGGGGCGCCCGTCGGGTCCTGCCACGCGTCGGCGGGGGACGGTGCGAATCAGCAGGACTGGCAGAGCGGTTCGGGACCGTGTCGTGCATCGCCAACGGGCACCCACTGCCCGCCTGTGTAGTCCCCGGCGGGCGTCAGGCGCGGACGGCGCCCACGCGCTTGTTATCTTCCTCGTGCCCTGGGGCCGGCTCGCCCGGCCCCGGCCACGCGTCATCTGGGGGGAGCGAAGTTGGTTCGTGCTAGCTCGCGGCCTCGGCCGCCTTCTCACGTCAAGTTCAGCGTCCTCGCGCTCGGGCGGCGCCACCTGCCGCGGCTGCTCGGTGCGGCGCTCCTGACCCTCGTGGCCGCGGGTTGCGTGCACCCGGTGCCGAACGACCTCGTCGAGGTCGGGCTCAGCGTCGTGGGCGGCCCTGTGGACGCCGACGGCGCCCTCGGGGTCGTCGCGGTCAGGGTCGAGGTCTTCGACCAGCACGGCGACACCGTGCGTTTCAACGGGTCCCTGGAGGCCGATGCCGAGGGCTCCGTCACCGAGCTGACGCTCGAGCCCGGAGCCGCGCCCGTGACGATGTTCCTGCCGCGGGGCGGCACCTACACCTTCGCCGCCAGCGGCTACGGCGCCGGCGGCGAGTTCCTGGCGTTCGGCGAGGCGTCCCGCGTCGCCCTCAAGGGCCGCGACGACGCCGTGGCGATAACCATGGCGGGGCTGCTCGGGCACGCGCGCCTCGACCCGAGAACGCCGGTACACGCGCTCCTGCCCGGCCAGACGCTGGACCTGCTCCTGACGGTCATGCCGCCCGCACGCGAGGACCTCGTGGTGCCTCCCGCCGACTACGAGGCCTCCTACGAGGTGGAGAACGCCACGACGATCGCCTCCAGCGGCCTCGGCGTCAGGCTCCAGGCGGGGCCGCGGTCAGGCGGGGACGTCGTGGCCAAGGTCGAAGCCGAGGGCCTGGTGATCCTCGGCTCGCGGGCCCACCCGGGCGTCGTCACGGCCGAGCTGCGCTTGCCGTTCGCCACGGACGTGGCGGTGGACATGACCCCGCCCGAGGTGTCGGCGCTGGCGTTCGACCCCGCTCAGAAGGCGCTGACGGGCGTCGCGGACGACGACCTCGGCGTCGTGAGGCTCGACGTGTACGACGGACCGGTCCTGCTCGCCTCCAGCGACGAGGAGACCGCCGACGCCGAGGGCGTGCCGGTGGTCTCGTTCCCGGGCGGAGGGACGGGCTTCGTCGCCCTCCTCGACCTGCCGCCCGGCACCCACGAGGTGACCGTCTACGCCTCCGACTTCAGCCGCAACCAGGGGACCGCGAGCCTCGTGCTCACGGTCCCGTGAGGGGGGACACATGCGAGGAAGACCTTGACGCCCGGCCTGACAAGGCGGGCAGGACGCACCGGAAGGACCAGCGACCACGCGCCGCGGTGAGCCGACGGGAGCACCGCGGACAGGGCGCATCGGTCGAGCCAGCCGACAAGCGTCGCGACGAGCCGCGAGAAGCGCTGCCGGGGGAGTCACCCGCGGCGGCAGCGGCCGCGCGGCGATGAACCGGAACCAGCAAGCACCCCCAAGGAGGTGCAAGTGAAGCACGTCATCAGAGCATCCTCAGCCGCCCTCCTGGCGCTCGCGCTCCTGCTGAGCGCGTGCGGCGGCCCCCAGCTGCCGGTGGACCCCAGCATGCTCGCCGTTACCGTCGCCGTCGACCTCGGCGGCGAGGCGGTCGAGGGCGGGGACCAGCTCACGCCCCAGGGCTTCCCCTACGACCCCGACGACGGCTCCATCGCGGGCTCGGTCGAGGTCCACGTCTACGACAAGGACGGCGACGCCGTCTCGTTCGACGTCTCGGGCGGCACGTACACGGCGGCGCCGTCGGGAGCGGTCGGCTTCATCACGCTGACCCCCGGCAGCGAGTCCGCCACCGTCAACCTCCCCAGCAGCGGCAACCCGTACCGCTTCGAGTCGTTCGGCAGGGCGGACGGCGACGTCGTCGCCTACGACGAGCGGTCGCAGGACGTAGCGGTCGTCCCGTCGGTGTTCGTCACCCTGCGGTCGGTCCTCGAGGAGGCGATCCTCGTCCCCCGTTACCCGACCGCGGTCGCCACCCCCGGCCAGGTCCTCGACCTGATGCTCGTCGTGATGGCGAACGGGCACTCCGACTTCCCGACCGACTACCTGCAGGTGCCCGTCGGCGACTTCACCGCGACCTACGGGACGGTGACGAACGCCGCCGCGGGGCCGTCGAGCGTCAGGGGCATCAGGCTCACCGTCGACCCCGCGTGCACGGGCGACGTCACCGTGGACGGCCACGTGACGGGCCTGCTCTTCGACGGCACCGCGTACGCGACCGGCGACCTGCCGTTCCACGGCGGGGCCGGCTTCAGCCTGAGCTGCCCGGCGGCGGTAGGGGGCGAGGTCGCGGTCGACCTGGTGCCGCCGACCGTCACGCTCGACAGCTTCGACCCGGCCACACGCGTAGTCACCGGCACCGCCTCCGACGCCTTCGGCATCGCGTCGGTCGAGATCTACGACGGGCCGGTGCTGATGGCCTCGACCGACCCGGCCAAGGTGTCGGGGACCGTCTCGCTCATCGTGTTCGCTCCCGGCAGCGACGAGTTCACGACGACGCTGGCGGTCGACCCCGTCGGCGGGATCTCCGCCGTCGCGCTCGACCCCTCGGGCAACGAGGCCAGCACGGAGCCCACGTTCGACGACGGGTTCGTCTACGTCGACGCCTCCGCCGGCCCGGGCGGGGACGGCAGCGCGGCCGCTCCCTTCGACACGATCCAGGAAGGCATCGACGCGGTCGCCTCTGGCGGCACCGTCTTCGTGAGGAACGGCGACTACGACGGCGACCACCTGGTCATCGACAAGCCGCTCACCCTCCGCGGCGAGAGCGAGGCCGGCGTCAGCGTCAGGCTCAGCACGACCGGCTACGGCGTCGAGGTGAGCGCGGACGACGTCACGATCGAGAACCTGACGATCGAGGGCACGGACCCCAGCCTCAGCCTCAGCGCGAACTACGGCGTCAAGGTCTCTCCCCAGCCCGTCGACGACGACCCGTCGACCACGGACCCCGTGCTCACGAACTTCGCCATGACGGACGTGACGGTCAAGGGGTTCGGCCGCAGCGAGGTGGACCTGCTGGGCGTCGACGGCGCGTACCTGACGCGCGTCACCGCCGACGGACAAGGCACCGCCGGCGTGGGCATCGCGATCTCCGGCTCGCGGAACGTCGCGCTCCTCGGCGTGAGCACGCTGGGCAACGACTGGGGAGGCGTCGGCCTCTACTCCACCCCGTTCGGCGGCATCAACGGCGTCTCCGGCATCCACGTCGACACGGCCAGCACCTTCGCCGAGCCGGTCGAGGTGTACTCCGATACCGGTGCCGGCCCCGCCGGCGCCGCGGTCGAGGACCTGCGGCTCCAGGGCTTCACCCACGTCGTGAAGAACCCGGACTTCCGTGCGGACGGCGACGCCTTCACGTTCTACATGCGCACGGAGTCGGGCGCGGTGGCGCTGGCGAACGGACTGGCGACGCCCGAGAGGTCGTACGTGCAGAAGCTCGGCGCCGACGTGAACGGCTTCGTCGTCGCCCAGAACCGCTTCGTGGTGGGCGTGGGCATGAGCCTGCAGACGGCCATCGACGCGGCGCTGCCCGGCGCGACCATCGAGATCGCCAGCGGCACGCACACGATCACGACCACCACGACCGTCTCCAAGAGGGTCACGCTCACCGGCCAGCCGGGGGCCGTGATCGAGACCAGCGGCTCCGGCTTCAACGTGCTGTACATCCCCGCCGGCGGGGCCGGCACCGTCGTCGAGGACCTGACCTTCGTCAAGACCGACAAGGCGGGAGTCCACAACCTCGTCCAGATCGGCGCCGACGACGTGACGATCCGGAACAACATCTTCTCGGGGCAGTGGCAGGCCGGCGACTCGGACATCACCAGGGCGCTCGAGATACAGGGCGGCCTCAGTGGCCTTCTCATCGACGGCAACACGGTCTTCGCCCTGCGTCAGCCCGCTTACATCAACGGCGGCACCCCTGGCACCACCGGCACCATCTCGAACAACAAGGTGTACGGGACGAAGGGCTGGGTGGTCGACGGCGCGCTCATGACGTTCTCCGGCAACACCTGGCGTTCGGACGGCGGCACCGGCCCCAGCGAGAACATCGACTGCGACATCGCCCTACTCGCCGCGACCCCGAACGGCGTCCCGCAGTACGACCCCATCGCGGACCTCGAGGCCGCCAACGGCGGCGACCTGCTGAACCTGCCGGGCAGCTGCGACCAGCGGGTTCCCTGACAGCCTCTAGCGGGTAGCGTCCAGCACGCACCCTTCGGGCTCCCCCGCCGATCGGCGGGGGAGCCCTTTCAGCGGGGCGTCCAACTCAGGGATGGAGCTCCCCTAGGCAGCGGCCCACCTAGGGCGGCCGACGGTGCAGCCACCGACCGAAGTGGGGCTCCGCCGTGTGCACTCTCCGAGAGCAGCCCATCGAGAACGCGGTCGGCGGCCTACGCCTCCTGCCTCCCCAACGCCGTCCTCGGGTCCCCGTCCCTGAGCCAAGCGGCCAGCTCATCGCCCGTCAGCCCGGCGGACAGACCCACGAGCAGCCTGATGCGCGCCTTCGTGCCGGGCTCGAAGGTAGGCAAGGCGCCCATCCCCAGCAGGTCCTTCTCCGACCCCGCGAAGCCCACCGGGAAGCTCTCGTGGAGGCGCAGCCTCCCCGAGGGGCAGCGGGTGCTGATAGCGACTGCGACCCCGTCGCCGCTGAGCGCGGCGAGGGGCTCGAGCAGGTGGGGAGGCACCTGGCCGGACGCCAGCGACTCCACCACCAGTCCGTCGGTGCCCTCGCGAAAGAGCCCCCTGAGCTGCGCGGTGCCCATGCCCAAGTAGCACTTCACCAGTTCGACTCGGGCGTTGAGCGCGGCCGGGCGCAGCGAGCGCGTTGTCCTCGGCGTTCTGAGGAGCCATGGCCGGCCATCCTCGATGCGGCCGAGGGGCCCTAGCTCCAGGCTCCGGAAGGCCCGCATGTCCGAGGCGTGCACCTTCGCGACCGCCCCGGGGTCGTGGATCTCGCCCTGGAGGACGACGTAGACCCCCGGTGGTACGTCGCTGGCCGCGACGAGGAGAGCGTCGAGGAGGTTGGCGGCGCCGTCGCTGCGCGGATGGCCGTGCGGGTACATGGAGGCCGTGAAGACGACGGGCACCCTAGGGGTGAGCGTGAGCTGCGCCAGGTACGCGACCTCCTCCAGGGTCCCGGTTCCGAAGGTGATCGCCACGCCGACCAGGTCGCCCGCCTCGACGGTGGCCGCTACGGCCTCGACTAGCTCGAAGGCGTCGGCAAGGGACCACTCCGTGCTCGACCGCAGGTCGTAGTCCCAGGCGGAGACCGCTAGGTCCGGTGGCAGTTGCTCCTGGATCCCGTAGGCCGCGGTCAACAGGTCTGCGACGACGAAGCCTCGCGTTCGCGCGGAAGCGGAGATCGTGCCCCCGCAGCCCATCAAGGCGACACGCCGGCGGCTCATTGTCGGGACCTCGGGTCGAACCTCCCCAGGACAGAGTCGCTGAAGATGTTCAGCGACACGACGGTCAGGAACATCACGGCACCCGGCATGACCGCGTACCACCAGTAGCTGAGCAGGTACCGCCTGCCAGCGCTGATGAGCAGGCCCCATTCGGGCAGAGGCGGCTGCGCTGCCAGACCGATGAAGCTGAGGCCGCCGATGAGCAGGATGGCCACGCCGACGTCGATGGTCGCCTTCACGGCCACCGGGTAGAACGTGTTCGGCACGATGTGCTTGAGCAGCACTCGAGCGCTGCGGGAGCCGAGCGCGAGCGCGCCTTCCACGTACAGCTCGCTCCTCGCGCGCAAGACCTCGGAGCGCATCATCCTCGCGTACTGACCCCACCAGATGAGGAGTATCGCCAGGGCCGCGTTCGTGAGGCTGGCCCCCAGAACGGACACTAGAGCTATGGCGAGGATCATGGCCGGGAAGGACATGAACAGCTCGACGAGGCGCATGACGACGAAGTCGACCCAACCACCGATCCAAGCCGATGCGGCGCCCACGACCATGCCGATCACGCAGGCGGCGAGCACCATCCCGACCGCTGTGCCAAGGGAGTACCTGGTCCCCAAGACGACCCGCGCCAGCAGGTCCCTGCCGTACTCGTCGGTGCCGAACGGGTGCTCCAAGCTCGGCGCCGCCAGGCGAGCCGACATGTTGATGGTGAAGGGGTCGCCAGGCCAGACGATGTGGGGGAGCAGGGCCGCTGCGAGGATGAGCAAGAGCCACAGTGCGCTGAGGAGCACGAAGGGCTCCCTCAGCGCCGCCAGAGCTCGGCGCCACCTCACGAACGCGTACCGATCCTGGGGTCGAGGAACATGTACGCGATGTCCACGACGAGGTTGATCACGGCATAGGCAGTGACGGCGACGATCGAGAACCCGAGGATCGCCGACGTATCGAGGTGCGAGATGGCACGGACCGCGTAGGACCCGATGCCCGGCCACTGGAAGATCGTCTCGGTTATCACGGCCCCGCCGAGCAGCTCGCCGATCCTCAGGCCGACGAGGGTGACGATCGGGACGAGAGCGTTCCTCAAGGCGTGCTTGAAGATCACCACGCGGCGTGCCAGGCCCTTGGAGCGAGCCGTCTGCACGTAGAGCTCTGACAAAGACTGCCCGAGCGACATCCTGGTGGTCCGCGCGACCGATGCGATCAACAGCGCTGAGAGGGAGAAGGCGGGGAGGAGGAGGTGGCTGAGGGCGTCCCACAGCACCCTTAGGTCTCGGTTGATGAGCGCGTCTATCACCAAGAGGCCCGTGTGCGATACGAACTCGGGCGGCAGGTCCCCGATGCGGCCGCCGTAGGGTAGCCAGCCGAGGACGCGGTAGAAGACGAGCTGCAGCAGGAGCCCGAACCAGAAGACGGGCGTGGCGATGAAGACGAGCGACGTCGTCGTCGCCAGCCTGTCCACGACACGGCCGCGGTTGACCGCGGCCAGCACGCCCAAGGGGAAGCCGAGCACGAGGCTGATGACCACGCTCGCTATGGCCAGCTCCACGGTGGCCGGCAGGTAGGTCGCGAGGTCCTGGACGACGGGCACCCCCGACGTGATGGAAACGCCCATGTCCCCGTGCAGGAGCCCCGACAGGAACGAAAGGTACTGGACGTGAACTGGACGGTCCAACCCGTACTCGGCGCGGAACGCCTCGACCATCTCGGTGGTGGCGTCGTACCCCAGGACCGCGCGGACAGGGTCGCCGGGGATCAGCCTCACGATCACGAACATGACCACCGTCATGCCGAGGAGCACGAAGACGAGGCCGATGAGTCGCCTTGTCAGGTACTGGACCATGCGCGCGCTGTCGCGCGTGAGAGGCACCCGGAGGCCTCCCACGCGCGACGTCTATCACCTTCTACTCGCGGTGGAGCTCATAGAAGCGGAACGGGAACCACTGCTCGGCCGGGCGGAACACGAAGCCCTGGATGTCCTTCCTGATGGGCATCGTGAAGATGGACTTCTCGACGAACAGGTCGGGATGGTCGGCGATGATCAGCTCGTTCGCCTGGCGGTAGAGCTCCAGCTTGTGAGCCGTGTCCGGGGTCTGGATGGCCTCGTCGATCAAGGCGTCCACCTCCGGGTTGCTGTAGAGGAGGTAGTTGCGCCCGAAACCCTCCTGCGCGTCGGAGTAGTAGAGGAAGTACAGGAACGAGTAGGCGTCCGGGATGCGCGGAACGGCCCTGAGGAGGAAGCCGTGGATCGCGTCAGGGCTGTCGCCGTCAGAGTCTACGGACTGCACGCGTTCGAAGAAGGTGGCCGGAGACACGGCGATCATGTTGACGGTGATGCCTATCTGGCCGAGGTGAGCCTGGAGCAGCTCGCCGAAGACGCGCTTGTACTCGTAAGGGTTGTCCCAGAGGTAGTTGAAGGTGAAGCCGTCGGCGTAGCCGGCCTCGGCGAGGAGCTCGCGGGCGCGCTCGAGGTCCTGCTCCACGCCCACCGAGGGCGTGTAACCGGCGCCGAGCAGCTCGACGGGCGTGGGGCCGTCCGCGGGCAGCGTGTTCTGCACCGCGGCCTGCCAGTCGGCCGGGTTCCACGCCAAGGCGATGGCCTCGCGCACGCGCGGGTCGGCGGTGGGGCCGTACTTGTTGTTGAGGCGCAGGTAGAGCTGCTGCAGCGTCGGGGCCTCGATGACAGTGAGGTCGGGGTTGGCCTCGAAGGCGGGGAGGTCGTCGACGGAGAAGTTCAGGGTGGCGTCCAGGTCACCGGACTCCAGGAGGAGCCTCGCGGTGCCAGGGTCGAGCTGCGAGAGCACCGTCACCTCGTCGAAGTGATCCCCCTCCCAGCCGCCCCAGTAGTCCTCGTTGCGCGTGAAGACGAGGCGTTGGCCCTTGTCCCACCGCGCGAGCTGGTAGGGGCCGGTGCCCGCGGTGTGCTCGCTGAGCCACGCCGTGGCGTCGTCCCCCTCGACCTCGTGCTCCGACACGGCGGTCGGCGAGACTATGTAGACGAGCGGCAGGGCTTGGAGGAACGGGAAGGGCTTGGCGAGCGTGATGCGGAGCTGCGTCGGCGACAGGACCTCTACCGCGTCCACCGGCTCCACGACCCAGGCGCTGCCGCGCTGCAGGTCTTTGAGCCGCTGGATGGAGGCCGCCACGGCGTCAGCGTCCAGCGGCGTCCCGTCGGCGAAGGTCACCCCTTCTCGGAGGGTGAACTCGAAGACGAGCCCGTCGTCGGAGACCTCCCACGACTCGGCGAGCACGCTCTCCACCGTCACGCCGTCTGGCGCCACGGTCACGAGCGGCTCGTACGCGTTGCCGAGGAGGTAGAAGTCCACGGACGTGGCGACGTGCGGGTCGATGCTGACTGGGTCCTGGGTCGTGTCGACCACCAGGGCGTTGCCCTGGGCAAGGGCGGCCGAGAGCGCGAGCGCTCCCGCGATCAGCGCTGTGGTAAGGATCAGCCCTCTTCTCACTCTGAGCGACCTCCATCCGATCGCGATCCCCCTTCCCCCTGGCGAACGTCCGTCATCACACTTCGGCACTCGGGCGACGCTCCCTTCCTGCCCTCATAGGGGCTCGAGGTCTTCTAGTGCGAACAGGTCGACGAGGCCGAGCGCGTTCTCCACCGACGCGCGTTCGGCCGCGAAGGCCCTCTCGGCCTGTGGGGTCGTGTCCGGCCGAGCCCTCAGGTCGCGGTAGTAATCACGCAGCGCACTGGCCGCGGTGAGGAGGCTGCCCTCCGAGTGCACGAGCATCCTGTAGCCGAGCGCCTTCAGCTCGCTGGCAGGCAGGTTGGGCCGCGTGCTCCGCCCCTCGGGCGCGACGTACACCATCCGGCCCGGCGCTGCCTCGGCGAACCGGGCCGCCTCTTCGGCGTCCGCCGGGAAGGCCAGGATGAGGTCCGCCTCGAGCTCGACGTACATGCGGATCCGCCTGAGCGTCTCCTCGAGGCTCCCGTTCACGGCGCGCCTCGCGTCGGTGCGGGCGATCACCACGAAGTCGGCGCTGTCGCGCGCTTCCAGCGCGAACCTGAGCTTGTGCCGCATCTCGTCACGCGGCACGACGTGGACCTCGCCCCTGTGGTAGCCGACGCGCTTCGGGACGACCTGGTCCTCTATGTGCACGCCCGCCACGCCGGCGCGCTCGAAATCGCGGATCGTCCTCACCGTGTGGGGGAGGCCGCCGAACCCGGCGCCAGCGTCGGCGATGGTCGGTATGCGAACGGCGTTGGCGATGCGCCCCGCGGCCTCGACCATCTCCGAGGCCGTGAGGAGGGGCTCGCCGCAACCGAGATGGGCGCCCACGACGTACCCGCCGATGTAGCAGAGCGGGAAGCCCGCCCTCTCGGCCAGCAACGCGCTCAGGGGGTCGAACGCCGTGGGGGCGGTGAGGAACTCGCCCTCCGCCAGTAGCTGCCTAAGTCGAGCTGCGCTTGTCATCGTCCTCTTCCTGTCGCGACGTGGTGTCTGAGGGCCGTGTCACGTACCCGCGGCGGAGGTCGCGCTCGTTCGCCGCCGGCGACCGCAGCGACGGGTCGCCGTAGCCGCCGCCCCCGGGCGTCTCGACCCTGACCACGTCCCCGGGTCGCAGTCGCCGCGTGTCCATCAGCCCCACCTGCTCGCCGTTCACGAAGGCGCGGCACGCGGCCCCGGGTCCGCCTCCCACCAGTCCGGACGGCGGGTTGTCGGCGCGGTTGCCGATGAGCGAGACCTCCGCCGGCACCGAGCCGAGGAGCTGGATCTCGATGACCTGGCCGAGGCCTCCCCTGTGCTGGCCGGCGCCCCCGGAGTCGGGCCTCAGCCTCTTGCTCAGCACGCGGACCGGGTTCGTCTGCTCGATCACCTCTACCGGCGTGAACGAGGTGTTCGTGGGGAACGCCGTGACGCTGTGCCCGTCCCTCACCGGGGTGGCGCCCATGCCGCCCATCAGGAAGAACACCGTGCTGAAGCGCTCTCCGTTCTCCCTGACGCCGCGCATCGAGAGCACGGGTCGAGGCGCGCCGCTCTCGGCCAGTACCCGCTCCGGCACGACCTTGGCCAAGGCACCGAGAACGGCGAGCGCGACGAAGTGGCCTGTCATGTTCCGCCCTCCCACGGCGGCGGGGGGCGCGGGGTTCAACACCGAGCCCTCCTCGGCGATCACGCTGACCGGCGCGAACGTGCCGTCGTTGTTGGGCAGCTGGGGTGCGAGGGCGCACTTGAGGGCGTAGAGCGAGTACGCGCGCGTGTAGGCCAGCACGGAGTTGACCCCGTAGGGCACCTGGTGGGCGCTGCCTGAGAAGTCGAGTACCAGGTCCGTCCCGCGCTTCTCCACCCTCACCCGGATCGGCAGCGGCTCCCCTTGGCCGTCCATCACCAGCTCGTGCTCGACCGCGCCCTCGAGCGGGAGGGCTTCGATGGCTTCGCGCATGGCGGCCTCGCTGCGCTCGTTGAGGGCCGTGGCGACGGTGACGAGGTCGCAGTCCGGGGCGTCCTCCAGCGTGTGGCGCACGCGTCGGTCGAGGACTCGGCAGCCCGCTACGAGCGCTTCGATGTCTCCCAGCACCTCGGTCGGGACGCGGACGTTGGCCGCTATCACGTCCGTGACGATGGAAAGCGGCTCGTCTGCCCGGTATGCCCAGACCGGTGGGATCACCAAGCCCTCCTGGTGCAGCTCCCGGGCCGAGGCCGAGAGGCCCATGCCCCCGATGTCTGAGACGTGGCCTACGGCGCCCGCGAACCCGACGACCTCGCCCGCGTGGAAGACCGGGCGGGCGATGCAGACGTCGGGGAGGTGGCCCGTGCCGAGCCACGGGTCGTTCGTCATGGCCACGTCGCCAGGGCCCCAGTCCTCCACCGGGAACCTCTCGAGGAGGTGTCGCATGGTCAGCGGGAGCGTGCCCAGGAACGAGGGGATGCTCTCGGAGGACTGCGCCAGCGGCCGCCCCGACCTGTCGAAGAGCGAGTAGGAGAAGTCGCGTGACTCGCGGATCACGTTCGAGAACGCGGAGCGCCTGAGGGCCGTCCCCGCCTCGTCGGTCGCTGCGGCGAGCCTCTCCCACAGCACCTTGAGCCGGCTGGGGCTCAGCGTCGTCGCGGTGCTCACGACTCACCTCCCGCGAACGCCAGCTCGAGCCAGTCGGGCCGCCGTTCCACGGTCCAGCGCGGCGGCACCAGGACCGTGGTGCTGGGATCGGTCAAGACCAGGGGACCTGGCACGGCCTCCCCGACAGGGAACGAGAGCCACGGCGCGACGGGGGTGCGGCGCCAGCGGCCGCCGTACCAGATGCGTCCCTCGTCGTGGGCCCCGTCCATCGCCGCCTGCGCGCTCGTGTGGAGCGGTAGTGGGGCGGACTCGGAGCGTACGGTCAGGGCCAGCAGCTCCACGGGCCAGCCCGGCAGGTCCCGCCCGAAGCGAGCCCTGTAGGCGTCGGCGAAGAGCCGCTCGACCCTCGAGGTCAGGTCCTCGGCGGCCACCAGGTCCGCCGGGACCTCCACGGTGAGCTCGTAGCCCTGGCCCCTGTATCTGAGATCCAAGAAGTAGCGCAGGCGATAGTCGTCGCCGAACGAGGCGTCCCCGGCGCCGGCTGCCTCGCGCTCCAGCTCGGCGAAGGTGGCGCGGACGAACGCGGAGCTGCCTGCCTCCAGGGAGGTGACGACCGAGCGGCTGCGCTCCACAACGTAGGGGGCAGCCAGCAGGCCGATCGCCGACCCGACGCCGGCCCCGCTCGGGACGACGATCCGCCTGATGCCGAGCTTCTCCGCCAGGGCGCAAGCGTGCGCCGGAGCGGCGCCGCCCGTGACGATCAGCGCGAACCCGTTGGGCTCGTGGCCGAACTCGACCAAGTGACGGCGGACCGCCAGCGCCATCTTCTCGTTGACGAGGTCGTACGCCGCGTGGGCGACCTCGACGGCGGAGAGGCCGAACCTCGTGGCCAAGGGCGCGAACGCCCTCTCCGCCGCGTCCGCGTCCAAGGCCAAGCGGCCGCCGAGCTTCACCTGGGGCGGCAGATGGCCCAGGAGCAGGTTCGCGTCGGTGATGGTCGGCTCACTGCCGCCGGCGCCGTAGCAGGCTGGCCCGGGGTCGGCTCCGGCGCTGCGGGGCCCGACCTCCAACAGCCCCGTCGCGTCGGTGCCCACGATGCTGCCGCCGCCGGCGCCGATCTCGAGCAGCTGGACCGATTGGATCGCGAGCGGGAGGCCGCTTCCCGCCATGAACCGGCTCTCGTGCGCCACCTCGAGGTCCCTGCCTATGTGGGGGACGCCGTCCGCGATCATGCAGATCTTCGCGGTCGTCCCGCCCATGTCGAAGCTGACGGCGCGCTCTATGCCCAGGGAAGCGGCGAGGCTAGCGCCTATCGTCACGCCAGCGGCGGGGCCCGACTCGCAGAGCCTTATCGGCACCCGCATGCCGGAGTCGAGGTCGGTCAGGCCGCCGTGCGACAGCATCAGGTACGGGTCGGCGGACAGCCCGGCGTCGGCGAGGCGGCCGCGGAGGCCGCGCAGGTAGCTGCCGGCCAGAGGCTGCACGTAGGCGTTGGCCGCCGTCGTCGAGAAGCGCGGGTACTCGCGTATGAACGGCGCCACCTGCGAGGAGACGGACAGGGGCAGGTGGGGGAAGCACCTCTCCACGGCGGCGGCCAGCGCCAGCTCGTGCGCCGGGTTGACGTGGGAGTGAAGGAAGCAGACGGCGAGCGCCTCGACCTGCTCCTCCTCCACCAGGCGGGTCACCTCCCTCAAGGCCTCGTCGAGGTCGAGGGGGGTCACCACCGAGCCGTCGGCGCCGATCCGCTCCGGCACCTCGGCCCTCAGCTCCCGGGGGACCAGCGGCTCGGGCAGTCTCAAGTGCAGGTCGTAGAGGTCGTACCTGGTCTCGAAGGCGATCTCCAGGACGTCGCGGAACCCCGCGGTCGTCACCAGGCCCACCCTGGCTCCCCGCCTCTCGATGATGGCGTTGGTGACGAGCGTCGTGGCATGGACCACGTGCTCGACCCGCGCGGACGGGATGTCGCCGTCGGCGAGCGCGTCCCTCACGCCGCTCACGAACCCGACGAGCGGGTCGCCCGGCGTGGTCAGCACCTTGGCGGCGCCGACGAGCCCCGCGTCCCCCGCCACCACCACGTCGGTGAAGGTCCCGCCAATGTCGACGGCGACCCGGTAGCGGCCGCCGGGCCCTGTCGCGCCTATGGCAGCATCTCCTTCTCGTGGCGGGCGATGTCGAGGGCCTGCTGGAAGTGGACGTGGATGGCGTCCGCGACGGCGTCCTCATCGCGCTGCAGGCAGGCCTCGTAGATCCGCGTGTGCTCCGACAAGAGGGACTTGGCCCTGCCGGGCAGCTGCACGACGAACGCGCGGTACCTCGCGCTGTGGTTGCGCAGCGTGTCGATGGACTTGAGGAGCCGAGGTCTGCCGCACGGCCTGTAGATCGTGGAGTGGAACTCGCGGGTCAGGACGAGGGTCTGTCCCGGTTGCGAGGCCGCGACGTCGAGGACCCGTTCCATCTGGTCCAGCAGCCCGCGCAGGCGGTCGAGATCGGCGTCGCGCAGGTTCGGCGTGGCCAGCCGCCCCGCCAGCGACTCCAGGGCCTGGCGCATGAGGTAGATCTCCTCGAAGTCGTCCCAGGACAGGGGCAGCACCTCGACGCCGACGTTCCGGCGCACGGAGACGAACCCCTCCTGCTCGAGAAGCCTCACCGCCTCCCTGACGGGCATCCTGCTCACGTTCAGGCGCGCTGCGATCTGCTCGTGGCTCAGCAGCTCTCCGGGCTTCCAGACGCCGGAGATGATGGAGTCCCGCAGGGAGTCCAGCACCATCTCGAACATCGGGGTGTACTGAATCTGCTTCATTCGGGCCTCGCCCTCGGATGAAGGATGTGGGATGTTGAATCCTAGTGTCAGAACCGTATCACCCTCGCCCGGCGTTGGCAACGGTGGGCTCCGGGGTAGGCAGCAGGGGCTCGGGCCCTCTGCGAGCGCCGGGCAGGGGCTACCGGTGCGTCAGTCCGGGCGTGCCGTGGGCCAACCGCCACGCGCGGGCGGCCCCTAACCCCTCAGGTACCGTCCCCTCGCCGGCCCCACGACCTCGCCGCGGTCGTAGACGAGCTCGCCGCGGAGGAACGTCTTCACGACCCTCCCGGTGAGCTCCTGACCCTCGAACGGCGTGTAGCCCTGGCCGGACGGCGACTCGGCGGCGCGCACGACG
>DASVDQ010000165.1 GCA_036381035.1 Trueperaceae bacterium
AACGACCGACTCAGCCTCGAACACCTCACCGAAGCCTCGCGCCCGGGAGGACCAAGTGTCCTGACCGAGGTCACCGAGCTAGCGCCCGCCGCCGGCGAGCACGCCAGCGTGGCGCCAGCCCGGTACACGACCAAGCAGGGCGAAGCCACTTACGTCTACGAGGACCGCTTCGTAGACGGCGAGCGGGTCATGACAGTGCTAGTGGACAGCAAGTCCTCGGTCGGGAATCGCATGGAGTCGGCCGTCCTCGACGCCATCGACGCCGGCCACCCGCTCATCTCGAGGTGGCCTCGCATCGAGGTCACGTACGGCTCGGGAGAGGGCAGCCGCAAGTTCTACTGCCTGAACCTGCCGCACCGCGCGTTCGACGCCCACATCCGGGCCGGCACCGTGGAGGGCACGCCGGTCACGCAGCACGAGCGCTACGTGACGGCGCGCGACTCTGACCCGTCGAACGCCCTCGCGATGCTGAACATCAGCTTCGCGACGCCGACGTTCGGCGGCTGGGACTCGAGCCGCAGGGCCCACCAGGCCCGCTACCCGAGCCTGATCGTCGGCGAGGTCGTCGGCGTGCTGGCGAACCAGGAGAGCACTGTGCCGAGGCCGGCTTCATACTCGGGAGCGCGCGTCGACCCGGTGGCGATGGGTCTCAACCTGGACAACGAGAAGCTCAGGCAGATCCTCGAGCCTCAGGCGAACGAGTACTCTCCGAAGTTCCTCGGCAAGAAGTCACTCAAGACGTCCGAGCTGGGCCTCGCCGCGATCCCGCCGAGCGACGAGGGGCTGGCAGGGATCGCCACCAAGCGGATCATCCGCTCGCACGTGCTGAGCTTCGCCCTCCTCCGCCGCCTCCGCTTCGGCGCCGGACCCGATGGTGACGTCGCGATAAGGGCGCTCGTGGCGGCCGCGCTCATCAACGCGATGGTGCGCTCCGACAGCGAGCTGCAGCTCCGCGCGAACTGTCACCTCGTCGAGAAGGAGGCTCCCCGGCTCACCCTCGACCTCCGGTTCGGGAAGACGCTCGAGCTCGAGCCCCTCACGATCGAGGCCGCCGACGCGCTGCTCGAGGAGGCCTACCAGGCCGCGCAGCCGCACGGCGTGGAGTGGAGCGGCGTGACTCTCGCGGTCAAGGGCAACGACCTGATCTGGGGCGCTGTCGACGACGCCGGCGCCGAGTGAGGTGAGCTCGAAGCATGGGGCTCAACATCACGGCCCGCTTCGTGCTCGGCGCCTACCAAGGGCGGAGCCCTAGCGGGCAGGTCGAGACGTACCCCGGCACGGACCGCCTGCTGGCGGCGCTGGTGGCCGCTGCGGGGAGCGGTCCTTACGCCGAGGAGGGCGATGCCGGCCTGAGCATCCCCGAGCATCACCGCGCCGCGCTGCGGTGGCTGGAGGCGCACCCGCCGAGCCGGCTCAGGCTGCCCGACTCCACCCTGAACGCTCCAGACGTCGTCGCCTACAGACGCTCGGGCCTCATGGACCGCGGCTCGTACGGCGCCGGCGAAGCCAAGCCGGCGGTGGCGCGCAGCTTCGTCTCCGGCCCCGTCGTCTGGCGTTGGGACGAGGAGCCCGCAGGGGAGGTGTTCGGCGCGTTGCGGGAGCTATGCGCCGAGGCCAGCCACCTCGGCGAGGCGCAGTCGCTGGTCGTGCTCGAGGCGGCCCTCGACGACGAGCCGTTGCCCGACGCGCTGGAGCTGGTACCGAGAGAGGAGCTCTTCCCTGCCGCGGCGGTGCCCGTGAGCACGCCGCTGCCCGGCCGCCTCGAAGAGCTCGAGACGGCGCACCAGGCCCTGAGGAAGGCCCGCCGGCCCGCCGAACGGGCGATAGCGAAGGACGAGGACGAGGTGGTCGCGCCTTGGCCCGACCGTCGCCTGGAGCTCCTCTGGTACCGCCAAGCCGCGGAGCAGCGGCGGGCTCGAGTGCCCTGGGACCGCGCGCTCGTCCTCGAGGTGGCGCCGGCGGAGGGGAACACCGCGTGGCCGCCGCCGCCGGAGGAGGTCGTCGACTGGTGCGTGGCGCTCCACCGCGCGCTCGTGAGGGTGCTCGATCCCGACGTGCCGCCCCTCGTCAGCGGCCACTACCCGCCCGGAGAGCCGCTGCCGGCCAACCGCCTGGCGATCCAGGTGGTGGACCGCCGCCTGCCCCTGGGCTTCAGCCTGGCGGTGGGCGTGGAGGCGGCCTTCGCGCTCCTCTTGCCCGCCAGCGCGACCGCCGAGGACCAGGACGCGGTGGTGCGAGCCGTGCACGCTCTCGGCAGCAGGAAGGTCTACCGCGGCGGCGGCGGAGCTCTGGAGGTGCGCCGTGTCGTGCCGGTGGCGGGCGACTCCTTCTGGCGGCCGCCCGAACCCGGCGTCACCCGCTGGTGGGTCACGGAGCCCCTGGCCGTAGCCGAGACCCGTCCCGCGGCCAGGCGGAGCAACGGCCGCTGGACCCTCGCCGACGCCCTGCACCTGTCGTTGGGCCTGGCGCACCGCGACCTCCTCGGGCTGCCCCCGGCCAAGGGCAACGCGGCCTTCAGGGGGGTCGTCGACAGGGTGAAGCCGCGCGTCGAGGTGAAGGCGCTCGAGCAGGTCGCGGGCCCTAGCCTGCCTCGGTTCATGCACCGCATGAACCAGGGCCAGCTCGTCACGGCTTACCGGGCCCTCCTCAGGGCGCCTGACCTCCTCACCGACACCGCCCCCGTGGCCATCGGGCAGTCGCGGCACCTCGGCACGGGACTCCTGGTGCCCGTCGACGTGCCCCAAGCCGCGGGACGAGAGCCTGCCGACGGAGGGAGTGAGGCGCCGTGACCCTCGACATCGACGCCTTCGAGCGGTTCTTCGCGGAGAACAACGGCGGCTCGCTGCCGTTCGGCTGGCAGAGGCGCCTGGTCGAGCACGTCCTGAGCGAGGGCGCGTGGCCGCGGGCGATCGTCGCCCCGACGGGGACGGGGAAGACCTCGGTCATCGACGTCCACGCCTTCGTGAACGCGGTCGCCCACGAGCGGGGCTTGAGGCTCCCGAGGCGGCTGGTCATGACCGTGAACCGGCGCAGCCTCGTGGACAGCCACGCCGAGCACGCGAAGCGTCTGGCGGACAACCTGCAGCGGGCGGAGGACGGGTCGGCGAGCCGAGAGGTAGCCGACCTGCTGAGGGCCAGGTCCGCGCACGACGGCGTGGAGGGCCCGCCGCTCAGCGTGCACACGATCCGCGGCGGCCTGCCCATCGGCCGCGACTGGCGCCAGGCGCCCGCGGCGTGCGCGGTCCTGTGCATGACGCCAGACATGTGGGGCAGCAGGGCGCTGTTCCGCGGCTACGGCACGTCGCGCTGGGCGCGCTCGCTGGAGGCGGGCGTGCTGGTTCGCGACACCGTGCTGGTGCTCGATGAGGTGCACCTGAACCGCCAGCTCCTCTGCACTGCGCGTCGCATCGCCTACCTCGACGCACTAACGGCCGAGGGGATGGGCGTGACCGGCCTCCAGGTCGTCGCCACCACGGCCACCCCCGACGAGGAGGGGGGCGTCGGCGTCTCGCCCTCCGACCTCACCGAGCCAGGCTCGGGTCCTGTCCTCGCAGCGCGGCTGGAGACCCCGAAGCCCGTGACTGTCAGGGAGCTAGAGGTCGCCCGCGCCCAGACCGAGAAGCTCGCTGCCGCCTTCGTCGACGAGATGCTGGCCATCGAACCCGCGGCGCAGGGCGCGACGGTCGGTTGCGTGGTCAACACCGTGGCCCTGGCGCGGGAGGTCCGCAAGGAGCTGACCGAGCGACCGGGGGTCGCAGCAGCGGACGTCGCGATGCTCGTGGGCGGTCTGGCTCCCCTCGCGGCCGAGGAGGTGGTAGCCGAGCTGGGCCTAGGAGGCGACGGCACTGCCGGCGACCGCCGGAAGCGCTTCGTCGTCGGCACCCAGGCCCTCGAGGTCGGGCTCGACATCGACCTGGGGGCGCTGGTCACGGAGCTGGCGCCCGGGTCGGCCCTCGCCCAGCGCTTCGGGCGGCTGAACCGCCACGGGAGGAGGGGCTCTGGCCCGGCCGTGGTCGTAGCCCCCAAGTACGACCCCAAGGACACGCGCGTGCCTTACGAGCACGACGAGCTCGTAAGCGCGCTCGCGTGGATCAAGGAGCTCGCCGCGACGGAGGCGGGTGTCGCGACTACGGCGCTGATGAAGTGCCCGCCGCCGCAGGAGGCGCGCAGGCGCCTCCTCTACCAGCGCCTCGAGTGGCCCGACGTCCACCGCCTGGCGCGCACTTCCGAGGACCTGGCGGTGGCCGAGACTGACCTGCCGGACCACGGCGAGGACCTGACGCTGTGGCTGAGGGACTCGTTCGACGAGGAGGTCGAGGCCTCGGCGGTGGTGCGAGACCTCCTGCCGACCGACACCCTCGCCGCCGCGCGCGCGGCCGACCTCACTCCCCCGCTCGACGCGGAGACGTACCGCTCGTCTTTGAGGCGCATCCGTCGGCTCGCCCAGGCGCTCAGGACAGCGCACGAGGGGCCGCTGATCGTCTACCGCGCCGGCAGGGCCACGGTGCTCGACGAAGTGAGCGGCCTGCAGCCCGGCGACACTCTGGTCATCGAGCCGTGGCGAGCGGCCAGGGTCCACCACAACGAGGAGGCTGCCCACGTGTGGGGCAGGCACGCCAAGGAGCTGGAGGACCTTCACGAAGCAGCGCTCGAGCGGCTCGTACGGCACGCCCGGGAAGCGGGCGAGCGAAGCCGACCGGCCGGAGAAGGTGAGGCACCCGCCGACGGCTACTGGCAGGTGCGCATCGCCCGCAGCCTCACCGAGCGCCGGCGGGACGGCGAGCCACCTCCGAGCGCCGAGCCAGGAGCGAAGAACGGGCTCCAGGAGAAGTTCGAGCTCCTTCTTAGCCATGCCGAGCGGTTGGCGTCCGCCTCGGCCGACGGTGGGGGCTCATCCTCCGACCGGCCGGCGAACGACGCCGGGCTCGGCGACTCGTCCACGGAGGACGTGGGCGAGGTCGCGATGGCGCTCCTCTCCACGGTCGCCGAGGTCCTGCCGAGGCTCCTCGACGAGGAGTGGTCTCGCAAGGTCGAGGCGGGAGGGTTCGTCTACGGCGCGCGTGCTCTGGGCGAGGCCGCCGAGCGGCTCGCAGAGGCCGCTGCCGCCGCCGACACCGCGTCCGGAGTCCTCGCGGACCTCGTGACGACCGCCGACGGCTCCGAGTACCTCCTGGTGCTGCGCAGCCGCCAGCTACATGTGCAAGATGAGGCCAGGTCGGAGCACTCGAGGGGGTCGGTTCGACTCGCCGACCACGTGAACGCCGTGACAGCTCGCGCGGAGGCCCTCGCGGCGAAGGTGGGCCTCTCCCCTGGCCTCGCCGAGGCCGTGAGGCGGGCCGCCGAGCTGCACGACGCGGGCAAGGCCCATCCGCGCTTCCAGCGCTACCTGCGGCGCGGGCGCCGAGGTGAGGCGCTCCTCGCGAAGTCGGGCTACCCGTTCGATCTCACCGCGCATCGCCGCTACGGCCTCTCCGGCTGGCGGCACGAGCAGCTCTCGGCGGCCGTGGCCTGGTCACGGGCACAGACCCTCGGCGAGCCCGAGCTGGTGACGTGGTTGGTGGGCACCAGCCACGGGCGCGGGCGCGCCGCGTTCGACCACGACAGCCGCGCCCTCTACTTCGCGTCCGGCGCGGCAGGCGCTTCGAGGCCGAACACAGGCGCCGACGCACCCGGCCCCGCGACCGCAACGGCAGCGGAGGCGGCCAACGACCTCGACGCCGCCGCCGATGCGGCTGCCGAGCTCTTCGACGAGGGCCTCTGGGAGGAGTGGTGCGAGAGGCTCTCCCGCCGCTTCGGCCCCTGGGGCCTCGCCTACCTCGAGGCCGTGCTGCGCGCCTCGGACCAGACGGTCTCCGCGGAGGGACGATGAACGAGCTTCACCTCAAGGGAGACGTGCGCAGCGCGCTCACCCACCTCGCGGCCTACGGGCTGGCCGCGATCGTCGAGGACGCCACGGGGGCGCCGTGCCACGTGCGGGCCCTGAGGGACGGCGCCGCCGTGCGCCTGCCCCTCGGCGTCACCGAACTGGACGCCGCGACGACCGTGCGCGACCACGCCGCCCGGCGCCTCGAGGGCTGGCCCACCCGCGTGAGGGACGGAGGCACCGGGGTGATGAGCCCGCGCGGCCACTCCCCGAAGGACGAGCGGGAGTGGAGGGCGCTGCAGGAGGACCGCAACGCGCTCCTCGACGCCGCCTACGGTCCGGAGCCTTCGTGGCTCGACCTCTTCATGATGCGCGCGCTCGGCGAGCCGGCGTACTGGTTCGAGCGCCAGGACGGACGCCTGGACCTCGACCGCGGCGCCAGCCGGTGGGAGATGAAGACCCGCAACCGCGGCGAGGACTTCGTCGCCAACCGCCTCTCGATCCTCTGCCAGGCCGTGGCGAACCGGTCGCCGGAAGCGGTGCTGGCGGGCATGATCGGGGAGGCGCCGGTTGACGAGGCGGGCAAGAACGCCGTCGACAGCCGCACGCCCACGGGCCTCGCGGCGCCCGGGCCCACCGACAACGCCCTGGCCTGGTGCGCGCTGTGGGGCATCTCGGTGCTCCCGACCACGCCGAACGCCTCGCCCCGCCCCGGGCGCAGCGGCTCGGGCAAGCCCAGCGTGAGCACCGGGATGCTCACGGGGCTGCCCAGGCTGAACGACAACTGCCGCGCCTACGTCTTCCTCCCCTTGTTCGGCCAACCCACCAGGCTGGCCCGCGTGCGGGTTGTGCTCACGAGCGGGGCGCTGGCGCGTCGTGCTGCCGTGCTGGCCCTGGAGTGGGTCGAGCGCGTTCGCTCGTTGGACGACCGTGCAAGGGAGCTGATGCGCGGGCTCAAGCGCAGCACCGACGTCGAGTGGCTCGAGCGCAAGGGGTGCGACGCCGTGCTCCTGGCTTACCAGCACTTCAGCGACAACGTGAACGCGCCGGAGCCGCACGTCACCATCGGCACGGTCCACCGTCTAGGCGCTTGAGGTGGGGCCATGGTCGACGACCCCATCCCCATCAGCCTCGTCAGCCACCTGCTCTTCTGCCCGAGGCGCGCCTGGCTGGAGGCAGCAGGCGAGAAGACCGACACGATGCAGATGGCGAGCGGAACGTCCGACCACTCCCGGGTGCACGACCCTTCCACGGCTCGGGGTAGCGAGCTGCGAGCCATAGACGTCGGTCACCCCGAGTGGGGCGTGGTCGGGCGGATCGACGCAGCCGA
>DASVDQ010000166.1 GCA_036381035.1 Trueperaceae bacterium
AGTTGCACGCGCGACCGGCCGATCTCGGGAAGGATGTGCTTGTCCAGCGCCGTTTCGTAGCTCTTGCGGGTGGCGGGTCGCCACTGTGGCGACCGCGCCTCCGTCCATTGCCGCGCTAGTTGCGCGACCGTCATGCGCGCGGTGTCGGGGTGCTGCTCTAGCAGGCGCCTCTCAGCCTCGAGCATGGCGCGCCGCGCCGTTTCAGGTGTCTCACCACGACCCTTGATGCGTACCCGCCTACCATCGGGCAGCGTGACGTACGCCTCGGAGCGCCACGCGCGCCCCTTCTCCTGGTAGACCGTGCCTCCGCCGTTAGGGCCGCGGCGCTTACTCACTGAGGCGGAAACGTCTGGATCATGCGGACCACGCCGCGAACTTCGATCTCCTCATCCCCGATGCGGAACACAGGCCCGCCCGGGTTGTAACTCCGCAGGACGGCCGTTGAGTCCTCCCTGTACTCCTTCAACACGATCATCTCGCGCCTCGGAAGCCACGCGGCGACAAGCGACCTGTCACGTGGAATCGCGCCGAGCTCTATGACGACGTAACTCCCGGGCGCGATCTGGCGAGCAGCGGTGTCGCTGACCATGCTGTCCCCGTTCACGCGAAGGGCGACTATCTTGCCTGGTGGAATAGCGGCCAGTTGTGGTGCTAGACGCGGATCGATAGAGATGTGGCCTTCGGGCTCCACGTATTCTTCTACCCCCAGAATCCCGGCGCTGACGGTTCCCACGATAGGGATTAGCAGCTCCGGGATGTAGTCCTCTGTTCCCGGCAGAGGATCGGACACTAGTCTTGGGACCCCGGTGGCCTCCTCAAACTCAGCCGGCGTCCATTGCAGCACTTCAAGAAGCGCTTTGTACTTCGACAGTCTCAGGTCAGTAAGGTCATAGCGGTTGTTCTCCAATTGGGACAAGAGCTTGAGGTTGATAACGCCGCCGGTGCGCTCGACGACGTCTTCCGCGGTTAGGCCTAGCCATCTCCTGCGAGCCGCAATGGCATCTCCAGGAGTAGAAGGGCGTACGGCCGGTCGATATTTCTCTCCCACAGCCATGCTGGCAAGCATAAGAATCTTCCTCCCCTTCTAACAGGCCGCTCCGGACATGTTAGCAGCCATGTTGACTTGACGCTAGACGGTCTGGCATGTACACTCCGGCATGTCACAAGTCAAGTTGACACGTTCCCGAAGCAAGACGAGTCCTAGCAGCGGCGGGTCCGGACCCGAGCTGCTGACGCTGAACGAGGTCATGGAGCGGTTGAAGATCGGGCGGACAACGCTTCGGTTCCTCATCGATCGCGACCCCGATTTCGTGACCATCAAGCTCGGTGAACGCCGCCTGATGAGCGTCGCGGCGCTCGAGGCGTTCGTGAAAGCGAAGGAGGAGAAGGCGAGAGGGGAGCGGCCCGCAGCCGC
>DASVDQ010000167.1 GCA_036381035.1 Trueperaceae bacterium
CGGCAAGAAGCGCGGCATGGCGTACTACCGCTATCGCGAGAAGTTCGGCGAGGACCCGCCTACCGCATGGAATCGCATGCTCTCGCTCGAGCCGGATGCGCGGGTCTCGGCGTATATGCGCGCTGGACTCATCCGCTACGCAAAGAGCAAGCGACATCAACAGGCTGCTGAGGCCGCAGCGTGAGATGCGAGTACTGCGGTGAGGCTTGCGAGCGCTCGATTGAGTTTGTCGGCCAGCGGACGCCAGTTCACGAGGACTGCGAGCCGTTATGGCGCAAGGGGTATGGGCGGTGCGCGGTGTGTAAACACGACGGAGTGGCGGGTGAGGTATGTCCGTACGTAGTGACGACGTCGAGCGGGAAATTGGTGCACAGGTGGCTTTGTCACCCGATGACGGGGAGGTCATGCGCCGCGGACTGGTACCGGCGGTACAGGCAATGGTTGAGCACCTTCACCGCCAGATCCGAATGAGCTTAGCGGAGGCCGAGAAGTACGAGGAGCTTGCGGAGATCCGGCGGCTGTACGCGCAGGAGCTGGAAGAGCTGTTGATGGAGTACTTGGCTTGATCAAGCGGACGGGACTGGATGCGATCTTGAGCGATCTGATCCGGGAGCGGGACGACTGGACGTGTGTCAGGTGCCAGCGGCAGTTCCCGGATCGGAAGGGCCGGGACGTGCATTGCAGTCACTTCTACTCGCGCCAGTACACGTCAGTGAGATGGCACCCGGACAATCTGTTGACGCTCTGCGCGAGGTGCCACGACTTCGTGGGGAAGGATCACGACGAGCACGTGAGGCTCATGCTCAGAGTGCTCGGCGAGGTGCGGTACGAAGAGCTGAGGACGAGAAAGCGCCAGGTCTACCGCTACAGAAAGGACGACAAGAAAGCCATGCTGAGCCACTACCGCGACGAGCTGTTCAAGCTGAAGAAGCTGAGAGAGGCGGGGGCGACTGGCCCGCTGCATGTGGTGGCGTATGACTAATCCAATCTCCGCCGATTTAACCGAGAACTACAAATTCACGTTAGCTGAGGCGATTGACGAGTGCTGCCGGTTGGAGAAGGAGCGCGACGACGCCCAACAGGCGTGTGCCGTTGCGTATCAGATCCTCGGCTCTCTCAGCGAAGACATTGGGATATTCGACCATCCTCTGATCCAGAAGGCATTGACGATGTTGGCGGACCACGAGGAGACGGAGCCGTTGTTGCCGTGGCCGTCGAAGACGCTGGAGGAGTGGAGGAAGGAAGCTGCCGTGGCTGCTGTCGATGCTCAGGAGCACTCGGCCGGAGTGGTGCCGTATGACTGATGATCGTGGCCTTTACGTAGCAACGGTAAAGCGGCCGTATCCGCAGCTCATCGAGGCGCTTGAAAAGCTGCTGGAGGAGGCGCGGAAGGGAGAGCTAACCGGCATTGCCTATGTCGGCGTGTGGCACGGTAACTTGGTGAGCTACTCGTGGACGATTGACCCGCGCCCGGTTTCATACTCGCGCGCGATCATCGGCTCGATTGAGTTTCTGAAGCACGATCTCATTGCGCGGATGATCGACCAATGAAACTCTTCGAGGCCGGGGCTAGAGGCTATATCGCGGTGGTGCCGTATGACTAAGCTCTTTCTTCTCAAGACGGAGGGCGGCGACATCATCGGCTGGGGGCCGAATGATCAAGCGTACTTGGCCAAGCTCGGGCCCGGAGAATGCTTGGAGTGTGACACGCGCAAGGCCCGGAATCCTGCCCATCATCGGCGCTTCTTCGCTCTGCTGCAAGCCGCTTTTGCCGGCCAGAACAAGTACCAGCGCATCGGGGATCTGCTCATCGAGCTCAAGCTGCGGGCGGGCTGGTATGACGAATATGTCACGGCGGAGGGAAAGCTCGTGTACGTCCCGAAATCCATATCATGGGCGCGAATGGATCAGGAGACTTTCGAAGAATTCTACGGCGATGCGGTGGTCGAGCTATCGTTTATGTTCCCCGAGATCGAGCATATTGCTGCAGAGGCGGATGAGATCATCGCGCGACGGACGCTGGAAGCCGTGGAATGAGCGCCGTCATGGTCGAGCACAAGCCGCCTAGTGGCCTAGGCCACGATCTGCTGGAGCATTGGGCCTCATACATGCGAGGGGGACTCCCGTTGGGCCGGGCGTCATCGCTGCATGAAAGGCTTGATCGACCGCACGACGAGGTGCCGCAAGAGGTCATGTTGGTGGACCGGATCGTAGCTCGAATAGGGGTGGAGTACCCGGCCTACCGGCGAATGATCAACCGCTACTACCTGGGCCGGGAAGCTCCGTGGCAGATCGCGGGGATATTGGGCTACACGGAGGGTTTCGTGTGGCTCAGTCTGCGGGCGGTGGCTGACTTGGTAGCGAGGCGGTACGAGGAATTGGCGGGAGGCTTGACGTCCTAACCGTTTGATTGCACACTAGGCATGCTTGTCGGGGGATTCGTGCGCCCGACGAAAACGCAGAGAATGGAGTCTGAACCCGCGCCCTTTGGCCGGTAGTAGGACTTCCCCCGGCCCGCCGCAAGGCGGGCCTTTTTCGTTTCCTGCGCTACTACGCACGTTACCCGAGGATTGCTCATGAAGCGCTTCCTGATCGCGGCGCTGCTGTGCCTGTGCGTGCTTCCGGCATGGGCTCAGCCGTCGGAAGAGCCGACACTGGACGTGACGCTGACGTGGACTGCGCCGACGCAGAACACGGACGGCTCACCGCTCACCGACTTGGTCGGATATCGGATCTATTACGGCACCAGTGAGGGCGGGCCGTACCCGAACGTCGTCTCGGTCATGGACGCGGGCGCCACGCAGTACATCGTGACTGGAGAGACGCTGTCGGAGAACACGACGTACTGCTTCGTGGCGACGGCGGTGAATGCTGCGGGCCTGGAGTCCCAATACTCCAACGAGGCGTGCGCGACGACGCCGGACATACCGGAGGTGCCGAATCCGCCGTCTGGGGTCTCTGTGACCATCACGCTGAATTTCGGCGGGCAGTGATCGTTCAAACCTACCGCGAGCATCGCCAGACGGCGGCGAAGGCATATCTGTGCCAGCTC
>DASVDQ010000168.1 GCA_036381035.1 Trueperaceae bacterium
ACCACGTGCTCACGCCGGGCTCTTCGACCTGGTCGGCCTCGTAGAAGGGGTTCCAGCGGTCGCCGATGCCCATCTCTTCGTCGGGCCCGGTGTTGTAGTACTTCCACTTCTGTTCGCCGGTGTTGAGGTCGAAGGCCGCCACCCAGCCGCGGATGCCGCGCTCGCCGCCCTCGTTGCCGATGATGACGTTGTCGCCGACCACCAGCGGGGCACCGGTCGTGGTCTCGGTGATGCTCAGGTCGACGACCGAGCTGTTCTGCCAGACGACCTCACCGGTCTCGGCGTCCAGCGCGAAGAGCTGGCCGTCGAGGGTGGTGAAGATGATCTTGCCCTCGGCGTAGGTCAGACCGCGAGACTGCGCGCCGCAGCAGGCCGTGGCCTGCTCGAGGCCGGGCATCTCGGGGCGGAAGGACCACTTGAGGACGCCCGGGTTGACCAGGTCGATCGCGTAGACGGTGTTCGGCTTGGGCGTGAGGAGGTACATGGTGTCGCCGACCACGAGGGGCGGCGCCTCCATCGAGTCCGTGACGCCGAGCTGGAACGTCCACTTGACCTGGAGGTTGCGGACGTTGAACGTGTTGATCCTGTCCAGCGGGCTGAAGTTGTTGCCGTTGTAGTTGACGTTGGCCATCGCGACCTGGCCCGGGTCTTGCTGGATCCGTAGCAGGTCTTGGTTGGCCATGGCGGTGCCGAGCAGGGCTACGGCCACCGTGCCGAGCAAGACGTTGCGCCATGCGCGCTGCGAGCTTGGCTGCATCGTGGTGTGATCCCTCCCTTTCCGATGGTGGTGCTTCACTACTGCGTGGCGGCCCGGTCCAGTCGCCACTCCGAACCCCCCGGGACTCAGCGCGCGGCTGCTACCTCCTCCGCGAGAACCGCGCCGAACTCATTGCCCCAGGAGTTGCGGACGAAGGTCAGTACCGCCGAGATCTGGTCGTCGCTGAGGACGTTCCTCCAGGCGGGCATGCCGTGATCGATGAACCCGTTCAGCACCCGGTCCACCACGTAGTCCTTGTCGCCGAGGGCGTCGTTGCCCGCGAAGCGAGGGCCGATGAGCCCCTGGCCCTCCGCCCCATGGCAGACCGCGCAGTTCGACGAGAAGACGAGCTCACCCTGCTCCATGAGGGCCGCCATCTGCTCCTCGGGGAGCGTGACGACCTCGGCGGCAGCCTCTTCGGTGACGGCTTCGCCGGCGGGCGAGACGAGGAAGAACTGGTCGCCCAGGGCTTGACCCCGCGTGTGTCCCGGCTCGGCGTCGCGCCTGAAGGTGTAGAGAGGGTGACCGCCGTAGGTGACCTGCAGCGTGCCGTCGGCCCGCTCGATCGTGCCGACGAGGGAGGCGTCGAGGCCCTCGCCGACCGTCGGCGCCTCGCCGGCCGCGACGGTCACGGGCGGCCAGTTGTTGGTGCAGGCGTCGACACAAGCGCTGGCGCCGCCCTCGTCGAGGAGGTAGAGGTAGACGCTCCGACCCTCCTCGGTCACGAGGTGCTCGCCCCAGCGTGCGTCGGTGGAGAGCTTCAGGGTCGCGCTCGTCGCCTGGGCGAAGACGTCGCCGGCCAATGCGGCGAACCCCAGACAGAGCGCGGCTAGGAGCGTGGGACCATGCTTCTTCACAGCTTCAGGCCTCCGGGTGGCTCGTGGATTCCTCGCACGAGCGAAGGCCTCGGGCTGCCCGTGACAAGTGTGCGGCCACCTCAACGAATCTGACGGGCGTGACGAAGGGAACCGACCCTTGCCGTGTGCGCGCCTCGGGTACATCGTATATCGGGACGTTTGTCCCTGGCAATGCGGAGCGGACCGTGCCGCGCGCGGCGCGTAGCCCGATCACCTGGCGAAGGTCTTCCGGCGTGCTACTATCTACCTTTGCGCTTCCCGGGGATGGGCCGGACGGCCGTGGAGAGTACACACCCCGTGGCGAAGCGACCCGGAGCTGCGCCCGGACGTGCCGGGTGCGCACCTCGAGCGTGTCGAGTTTCGTGGCGAGCGGGCGGGCGCTCGCGTGTGTGAGGAGACAGGGTGGCCAAGTCCAGGGACAAGAACGTCGACGAGGCCCTAGCGGCCACGGCAGCCGCCGAGGCGGCGTCCGCCGGCGCCGCGGCCGACAAGGGCAAGGGCGCCGGGGCGAAGGGCGCCGCTGGCAGGTCCGCGGCCAAGGCCGACGGGGCCGCGAAGAAGGCGAGCGAGAAGAAGGCCGCTGGCTCGCAGGCCGGCGCCGAGGGCAAGCCCGCCAAGTCGGAGAAGGCCGCGCCCGCCGCGGCGGACGGTGCCGCTAAGGCCTCCGCCAAGAAGGCGAGCGGCGCCAAGGGCGAGGGCGCGAAGACCGCTCCCAAGAGGACTGAGGACGCCAAGGCCTCGGACAAGAAGGCCGCGGCGGCGAAGCCCGCCGCCAAGGAGGCCGGCGAGGCGCGGAAGCGGGACGCGGGGAAGGGCGGCACGGCGAGCGGAACCGCGCAGGAGGCGCCCGCGGGCCCGGCGTGGCTCGCCACCGAGCCCATCCAGACGCTCCTCGAGCGCGGCCGCGAGCAGGGCTCGCTAGACACCGAGGAGATCAGCGACGCGTTCCGACGCGCCGTCGAGAGCCTCGACCTCGACCCCGAGGAGCAGAACTTCGAGGACCTCATGGAGGTGCTCGAGAAGCGCGGCATCCTCGTGGCCGACCTCGCCGAGGACGAGATGCTCGACGAGGACGAGATCGACGAGGACGAG
>DASVDQ010000169.1 GCA_036381035.1 Trueperaceae bacterium
CTACTCGATGATTTTGGCGACGACGCCGGCGCCGACGGTGCGGCCGCCCTCGCGGATGGCGAAGCGCAGGCCCTCGTCCATGGCGATGGGGGCGATCAGGTGCACCTCCATCGTCACGTTGTCGCCCGGCATCACCATCTCGGTGCCCTGCGGCAGCACCACCTGCCCGGTCACGTCGGTGGTGCGGAAGTAGAACTGCGGGCGATAGTTGGTGAAGAACGGCGTGTGCCGCCCGCCCTCCTCCTTGGTCAGAATATAGGCCTCGGCCTTGAACTTGGTGTGCGGCGTGATCGAACCGGGTGCGGCCAGCACCTGCCCGCGCTCCACCTCCTCGCGCTTGGTGCCGCGCAGCAGCGCCCCGATGTTGTCCCCCGCCTCGCCCGAATCCAGCAGCTTGCGGAACATCTCCACCCCGGTCACCACCGTCTTCGTCGTCGGCCGCAGGCCGACAATCTCGACCTCGTCGTTGACCTTGATCACCCCGCGCTCGACCCGGCCCGTCACCACCGTGCCGCGGCCCGAAATCGTGAACACGTCCTCGATCGGCATCAGGAACGGCTTGTCCTTCGGCCGCGCCGGCTGCGGAATCGTCTCGTCCACCGCCTGCATCAGCTTCAGCACCGCATCCTTGCCCAGCTCGGGGTTCTTGCCCTCCAGCGCCATCAGCGCCGAGCCCCGGATGATCGGGATCTTGTCCCCCGGGAACTCGTACTTGTTCAACAGCTCCCGCACCTCCAGCTCGACCAGGTCCAGCAGCTCCGGGTCCTCGACCATGTCGCACTTGTTCAAAAACACCACCAGCGCCGGCACACCCACCTGCCGCGCCAGCAGAATGTGCTCGCGCGTCTGCGGCATCGGCCCGTCCGCCGCCGACACCACCAGAATCGCCCCGTCCATCTGCGCCGCACCCGTGATCATGTTCTTCACGTAGTCGGCGTGCCCCGGGCAGTCGACATGCGCGTAGTGCCGCTTCTCCGTCTCGTACTCGACATGCGCCGTGTTGATCGTGATCCCGCGGGCCTTCTCCTCCGGCGCCTTGTCGATCTGGTCGTACGCCATGAACTGCGCCTTGCCCTGCTCCGCCAGAACCTTCGTGATCGCCGCCGTCAGCGACGTCTTCCCGTGGTCCACGTGCCCAATCGTCCCAATGTTGCAGTGCGGCTTGGTCCGCTCAAACTTCGCCTTCGTCATTG
>DASVDQ010000170.1 GCA_036381035.1 Trueperaceae bacterium
CGGAGGGCTCGGGCGCCGCGAGGTGGCCGACAGCTCAGGCCGCGTCCGTGGCCTGCCGCTCCGCCTCCTCCTCGGCGAGCCGCACGGCCGCCGCCACGGCCTGCTCCGTGGTGGGGAAGTCGTGGCGTCCTCCCGCCGTGAGCTCGTCGTAGAGGCCCATGCGCCGCAGCACGTTCGCCGGCTGGGGCTGCAGCGCCGACAGCAGCAGCACGCCGCCGCGCCTGGCGATGCGCTCGCTCAGCGCCCGCAGCGCCGTGGCACCGGTGGCGTCGAGGACGGGCACCTTGCGCAGCCGCAGGATCACGACCCTGATGCCCTGGTCCGCCTTGAGCATCTGGTCGATGAAGCGCTCGGCGGCGCCGAAGAAGATGGGCCCCTCGATCCGGAACGCCACGACGCGGTCGCGCACGCGCTCGAGGGCCTGCGCGTCCCGCTCGGTCATCAGCGGCCTGACGTCGGACCCGGCCAGGTCGAGGGGGTCGACCCTGAACGTCGTGCTCATGCGCACTATGAACAGGACCGCCGCCGCCACCAGCCCGACCTCGATGGCGAGGATCAGGTCGAAGAGGACCGTTACGACGAGCGTGAGGAGCATCACGAACGCGTCGGACTTCGTGCTGCGCAGGATCAGCGCCGACGCGTGGCGCTCGACCATGCGCACGGCGACGACCATCAGGATCCCACCGAGGACCGCCAGCGGCACCCGCGCGGCGAGCGGCGCGAGGAAGAGCACGACGACTAGCAGCGTGAGCGCGTGGACCATCGCGGCCAGGCGCGTACGCGCGCCGCTGCGGACGTTCACGGCCGTGCGCGCCAGCGCCGCCGTGGCCGGCAGGCCGCCGAACAGGCCGGCCGCGATGTTGCCGAGGCCCTGCCCCACGAGCTCGCGGTCGGGGTCGTGCTTCTCGCCCACCGTCATGCCGTCGGCGACGACGGCGCAGAGCAGGCTCTCGAGCGCCGCCAGCACCGCCACGGCCAGGGCGGCGCGCACCAGGTCGACCCAGCCGTCGCCGGCGGGCAGGGTGGGGAGCACGGGCAGCGGCAGGCTGCGGGGCAGGGCGCCTATCCGCGCCACGCCCTCGAAGGCCGGCAGCAGCGACACGACGCTGACGACCACCAGCGCGGCCATGCTCGCCGGGACGGCGGCCAACGCCTCGACGCGCCCCCAGGCCAGCATGACGGCGACGGTGAGGGCGGCGAGGACCAGCGGCAGGAAGGTGGGCTCCTGCAGCCACACCGACGCGGTGCGGCCCGCCAGCAGGAGGATGCTCTCGGCCGCCTCCTGAGGCACCCCCAGGACCGCC